>CALACD010000271.1 GCA_937890445.1 uncultured Acidimicrobiia bacterium
GGGCCGACGTCCTCGATCACGGTCTGGTCGGCGTAGCAAAACGCCCACCGTTCGCCCGGCTCGAACGACTGCACGACGGGGTGGGCGGTGGCATGGGTGTGGGCCGTGGCGTGTCTGTGAGGCGAGCTGTCGCAGCACCCCACGTGACCGCACTGCATGCACAACCGGAGGTGGACCCATCGCCCTCCGATGGCGAGACAGTCTTCGCAGCCGTCGAAGGTGTTCGGCTCTTGTTCGGTGATGCTGTTCAGATGCTCGCAGGTGGCACTCAATGTCTTCTCCCGATAGCAGCGAATGATATGTGTCAGTGATCATCAGCATAACTGATGATTGGTTTCTTCGAGAGGGTTTTCATCCGCATCTCCGATGATCAGGAAGACCGATGATTAGGCTCGTGTCCGATGCACCGCGTTCCGCCCAGCGCCGAGGCGGCCAGCGGTGCGCCGACGACAAACAAGTGAGGCAGCAATGTCCAACAACATGGGAGAACGACTCCCGATGGGATTTCTCATCACGACGCTGAGCCACGAATTCCGAACACGGACCACCGCAGCGCTCGAGCCCTACGATTTGTCCACCCGAGAGTTCGGACTCCTGGTCCGTCTCCTGCATCACGGGACGCTCACACAATCGAAGCTCGGTCAGCTCCATCACACCGATCGCACATCGATGGTTTCGTGCATCGACGACCTCGAAGCCAAGGGCCTCGTCGAGCGTCGGCGCGACCCGAACGATCGACGGGCCTACCTCGTCTCCTTGACCGATCACGGTCGCTCGACATTGGTCAGCGCCGGCAAGCTCGTGGAGGAAGCGGAGCGCGACATCACCGCATCCCTCACCGACCGCCAACGGGAAGACGTACGCATGCTGCTGACCCGCGCCGTGAGCGACATCCAGTCGACGATCCAAGCCTGACGTCAGGCATCCTCCGCGTGTTCTTGTGCGGGATCGAACGCCGACGTGTCTGGCAACGAAGCCACCGGAGCGATCGAGATGGTCTTCGCCATGGACCTCTGGATCGCGGCTTCGATCGTCGTCACAGACGGGTCGGATCTCCACGTGACCCTTGACACCATCGACGACGTCAAGTTAACTGTCGGTTAATCGGTTTACTGAATCGGTTTACTGAATCGGTTCAACGATCGACACCGTGTCGGCCACGGTGTCGGACACCCTGTCGGACACCCTGTCGGACCTGGTGTTTGACCCGGTCACAGCGCAGGAGGAGGAAAGGGGTGGCCCGTGCGAGTTCGACTGAGTGACGTCGCGGCAATGGCCGACGTCTCCTCGGCCACCGCGTCGATGGTGCTGAACGGCAAGGCCGGCGCCATCCGTCCCGACACCATCGATCGGGTACTGGTCGCGGCAGAGGCTCTCGGCTACCGACCCAATGCGCTGGCCCGAAGCCTCCGCAGTCAGCAGTCCCACACCATCGGTTTTCTGAGCGACGACGTTGTCACGACCCCGTACGCAGGGGCCATGATCCTCGGGGCACAAGAGGTGGCCGACAAACATGGTTTCGCGCTGTTGCTGGCCAACGTCGACAGCGATCAGGAGGCGAGCAGACACTCACTGGAGGCCCTCCTCGATCGCCAGGTCGACGCGGTGATCTGCGCCACGATGTACCACCGCATCATCGAAGTACCGGCCCAGCTCACGAACTCGCCCGCGGTGTTGTTGAACGCCCGATCGGACGACAACTCGGTCACTGCCGTCGTACCCGACGACTATGCGGGGGCCGAGGCTGCGATGGAGCACCTGGTGGCGATGGGGCACCGACGAATCGGGTTCATCAACGACCGGGCCGGGAACCGCCGCCCGGGGTTCATCATCGACCAGACCAGTCCACCCGCCGCCGTCGAACGTGAACAGGCCTACCACGACGTGCTGCGCCGCCACGGCATCGATCGAGACGACACACTGCAGACGAGGGCACCGTCGGATCCAACGGGTGGCCGGGTGGCGGCAACTGCGCTCCTCGACCGCCCCGATCGTCCGACCGCATTGTTCTGCTACAACGATCGGATGGCAGCCGGCGCCTATGTCGCTGCTCGCCATCTCGGTCTCGCCATTCCTGAGGATCTCTCGGTTGTCGGCTTCGACAACCAGGTCCTCATTGCAGAAGCCATCGATCCACCTCTGACCACGGTGCAACTGCCGCATTTGGAGATGGGCCGATGGGCCATGGAGCAGGCGTTGACCCTGCTCGACGAGAACGCGGAGCCGCGAGTGCGTCGCATGCCCTGCCCTCTCGTCGAGCGAGAGTCGGTTGCTCCGCCCAACCATCCATCAGCAGACACATAGCAAGGGGAGACAATGAGTATTACCAAGACCTGGTGGCGAACACTCGCCATCGTGATGACGCTCGGATTGGTGGCCGCCAGTTGCGGCTCGAGTTCGAGCGACTCCGGTGGTTCCGACGAAGGCGCAGCGCCCGAGGAGACGAGCGACACCACCGGAGCCACTGACGAAGAGTCGACCGAAACCACCGCCGTGCCAGAAGGCAAGCAGGAGATCACGATGTGGTATCACGGCGCTGGCAATGACGTGG
This sequence comes from uncultured Acidimicrobiia bacterium, assembly GCA_937890445.1. Taxonomy (GTDB): domain Bacteria; phylum Actinomycetota; class Acidimicrobiia; order Acidimicrobiales; family SZUA-35; genus JAHECQ01. Next base: position 2,552 of record CALACD010000271.1, read on the forward strand.
AGCGAAGCGTGCTCGACGGGGTGATCCAGGACTTCAACGAGTCGCAGGATCAGTGGGCCGTCACACGAGAAGACTTCCCGCAGGAGGCCTACAACGAAAGCGTCATCGCAGCAGCCCTCGACGGCAGCCTGCCCGACATCATCGACGTCGATGGTCCGGTCATGCCGAACTGGGCCTGGGCCGGCTATCTGCAGCCCCTCGACGTCGACCCCGCCCTGTACTCCGACTTCCTGCCGGGGACGATCGGCGAGTGGAACGGCGAGGTCTACTCGGTCGGTCTCTGGGACGCCGCGGTTGCGATGTACGCCCGGCAGTCCGTGCTCGAGGCGAACGACATCCGCATTCCCACGCTCGAAGAGCCGTGGACGATGGAGGAGTTCGACGCAGCGCTCGTGACGCTGGATGCAACTGGTGAGTTCGATTACGCCTTCGACCCCGGGATGGCGTGGACGGGAGAGTGGTATCCGTACGCCTTCTCGCCGCTGCTCTCGAGCTTCGGCGGCGACCTCATCGATCGCTCCGACTACAGCACGGCCGAGGGCTTCCTCAATGGTCCGGAAGCAGTTGCGTTCGGGGAGTACTGGCAGAGCCTGTTCGCCCGCGAATTGTCGCCCGGCACGTCTCAGGACAGCGCCGACCGGGACACCGCGTTCATCGATGGCAGGTATGCACTGCAGTGGAACGGAAACTGGGCGGCGCTTGCTGCTCTCGAGGCCTTCGGTGACGACATGCTCTTCCTGCCTGCGCCTGATTTCGGCAACGGGTCGCAGATCGGCGCAGCGTCGTGGCAGTTCGGTGTCTCCGGTACCAGCGAGAACGCCGAGGGTGCCAATGCCTTCATCGCCTTTGCTCTGCAGGACGAATACCTGGCCGCGTTCTCCGATGGTCTCGGGTTGATCCCTTCGACCTCCAGCGCTGCTGCGCTCACCGAGAACTACGCGCCGGGCGGACCTCTCGAGGTCTTCTTCGGTCTGTCCGAGGCACAGGCCCTCCTTCGCCCGCCGACCCCGGCGTACCTCAACGCCGCTGTCGTGTTCGAGAAGGCGATTGCCGACATCACGAACGGGGCTGACGTCCAAACGGCGTTGGACCTTGCCGTTGATGAGATCGACACCGATATCGAAGCCAACGACGGCTACGGGAACTGATCTCCCCCCACTAGGGCACTGAGCGACCGCGGGAGGCCACGTTGGCCTCCCGCGGTCGCCCGGTCGGAGGATGACCTCATGACTGCACTCAAAGGACCCACCGCAAAATCCGAGCGACGAGCCGGCTTGCTGTTCATCTCGCCGGCCGCACTACTCATCTCCCTCTTTCTCGTCGCCCCGTTCTTCGCCGCCTTCTACTTCTCCTTCACCAACCAACGACTGGTCTCGCCGAATCCGACCGAAGTCGTCGGCAACGAGCAATACGATCGGCTGCTCTCGTTCGCTTGGGTCACGCTCGACCCGGTCGTCGACGACGCAGGCGAACTCGTTCTCGACAACGACGGCAACCCCACCTACCCGCTGCGCGAACTGACACGCGACCCCGACTCGAACTTCGATGGGTTGCAGGAATGGTTCAGCATCGGCAGGGGCGACGACAAGCGAACCTCCTTCCTCGTGGGCGACGTCGTGTTCGTCAAGTCCGTGGTGAACACGCTCTACTTCGCTGCTGTCATCGTTCCGCTCCAGAGCCTCTTCGGTCTCATCCTGGCCCTGCTGGTCAATCAGAAGATCCGCGGCGTCAACATCTTCCGCACGATCTACTTCATGCCCGTCGTCACCTCGATGGTCGTCATCTCGTTGCTCTGGCGGTTCATCTATGACGCCGACAACGGACTCTTGAACTCGATGCTCGGCTGGTTCACCCTCGGCCGCTTCGAAGGCCATGACTGGCTCGGCTCGACCTCGACCGCCATGCCGGCTGTCATGGCGATGTCGATCTGGGCCGCGGTCGGGTTCCACATGATCATCTGGCTCGCAGGTCTGCAATCGATCGACTCGGTCTTGTACGAAGCGGCCTCGATCGACGGTGCCGGGAAGTGGGCGCAGTTCCGCAATGTCACCTGGCCCGGGCTTCGCAACACCGCGGTCTTCATTCTGATCACGATCACGATCGCTGCGTTCGGGCTCTTCACGCAGGTCGACGTCATGACCAGTGGTGGCCCCCTGGACTCCACCTCCACCATCGTGCTGTACGCGGTGCGTCAGGGTTTCAATCAGCAGAACATCGCCTACGGATCAGCTATCTCGCTGTTCTTCTTCTTCATGGTCCTTGCTGTGGCAATGATCCAGCGATACCTCACAAGGGAGAAGGTATGACCACGCTCACCCACGGAGACTCGGTGCGACGCAAGGCTGCGACCGAGATGCGTTTGCTCAGCATCAGCAAGTATCTGCTGCTCGTTCTCTTCGCCCTGTTCTTTCTGTTCCCGATGGTGCTGATGATCGTGTCGTCGTTCAAGCCCGACGACCAACTGCTTCGAGACACCAGTTCGCTCAAGGCCTTCATTCCCTACGGAGACCTCACCCTCGACAACTATCGGGGAGTGTTCGATCGGGTCCCCGCCGGCCGGTTCATCATGAACTCGCTCGTCATCTCGTTCCTCACCGTTGGGCTGGGGCTGGTCGTCAACTCGATGGCCGGTTTCGCGCTCAGCCGGGTTCGTTTCCCGGGGCAGAAAGTGATCCTCGCGATCATCATTGCAACCCTCATCCTCCCGCTCGAAGCCATCGCCATTCCGTTGCTGATGGTCGTCACCAAGCTCCCCTGGCTCTCCTTCGACGGCGGGATCCACTTCGAGCAGGGCTGGCTCAACAGCTACCAAGTCCAGATACTGCCGTTCGTTGCCAATTCGTTCACGATCTTCCTCTTCGCCCAACAGTTCAAGAGCCTGCCGAAGAGTCTGGACGAGGCGGCGCTCATGGATGGGGCGAGTTGGTTCGGCATCTACCGAAGGATTGCCGTTCCGTTGTCCGGACCCACGTTCGCCACCGCCGCCATCCTGACGTTCCTGCCCATCTGGAACGCTTACCTGTGGCCCTTGATGGTCGTGCAACAAGAAGACAAACGACCGGTGATGCTGGGCGTGCAGTACTTCTTCCAACTGAACGTCGCCTGGGGCGAGGTCATGGCGTATCTGACGCTGATCACCCTCCCGATCCTCGTGATCTTCCTGGCACTCCAACGTGCGTTCATCGAGAGCATCGCGTCCAGCGGTGTGAAGGGCTGACCAACCGTGGACCATCTTCCCGAACCCCGCGACACCTCTGTGCTCGGGTGCGCACCCATTGATGTGCTCGCGCCCGGCGAGCCCGCGATCCACCTGGCTCCGCTGACGGGTTGGATGAACGACCCGAACGGCTTGGTCTGTGTCGACGGCGTCTATCACGCGTTCTATCAGCATCATCCCGATTCCGACATCTGGGGTCCGATGCATTGGGGCCATGCCACCTCCAGCGACTTGATCGGCTGGAAGGATCAAGGCGTGGCCATTGCACCCGATTCACTGGGCGCGATCTTCAGTGGCTGCGCCGTGGTCGACCATGCGAATTCGTCGGGGTTCGGTGGCGACGGCGACGAACCCGTTGTTGCGGTCTTCACCCACGACAGCGACGCCGGGCAGCGTCAGTCCTTGGCGTACAGCCTCGACAAGGGCAGGACCTTCCAGAAGTACGCCGGTAACCCCGTTCTCGAAGCCGATGAGAAGGACTTCCGCGACCCGAAGGTGAGCTGGTTCGGTTCGCAGAACGACGGTCATTGGGTGATGTGCATCGCCGTAGGCCACCGAATCGAGTTCTACCGCTCCCAGGATCTTCGTACCTGGTCCAAGTCGGGAGAGTTCTCGGCCCCGATCGAGGATTCCACCGGCATCTGGGAGTGCCCCGATCTGCTCCCGGTTCCACTCGCCGGTGCGACGTCGTGGGTCCTTCTCGTCGCGGTGGCCGATGCCGGGCCACAGGAACAAAGTGGCGTTGCCGCCTTCGTCGGTGACTTCGACGGCAGCGTCTTCCGCAGCGATCAACCGTCGCAGCGGCTCGACAGTGGACCCGATTTCTACGCCGCTCAGAGCTTCTCGAACGTCGAGGGTGATCCACTCGTGCTCGGATGGATGAACTCGTGGCAGTACGCCAACACCCACCCGTCACGCGGCCGTCGCGGGGTGCTTTCGCTGCCCCGTCGACTCCGGCTCGATGACGATCGTCGCGTGGTGCAGCAGCCCGTCTTCGAGCACAGCGGATCGTCGGTCGACGTTGGCCGCCACCTGTCGAGCGTGCGAGGTGAAGCGTTCGATCTGCTGGTCGGTGAGTCGAAACTGGTGATTGGAAGTGACCTCAATCGTGATGCCCTCCACATCGAGGTGGGAGTCGACGCTGTTGTGCTGTCGCGAACGGTGCCCGGCATGCCCAGCCTCGACGGCGCGTTCTCCGTCGACCGTGAAACGGATTCCCCCGTTCGAGTCATGATCGATCACGGCACGATCGAGATCTTCGCCGACGATGGCCGAGCGGTGATGAGCGCGCTGTTCTTCACCGGCGAGACCTTCACGATCGACCGCGACAGTGGCCTTTCCGTCCGACGACTGACCGGAGCGACGAGTCGCGTCGGGTCGACCAAACCGAACCTGCAGAGAAACGAGTGAACCATGGCAGCAGTCACCCTCGAGAAGGTAAACAAGGTCTACCCGAACGGCTATCACGCCATTCATGACCTGAGTCTCGAGATCGCCGACGGTGAGTTCTTGGTGCTGGTGGGTCCGTCGGGTTGCGGCAAGTCGACGGCATTGCGCATGGTGGCGGGGCTCGAGGACATCTCCGGTGGTGACATGTACATCGGTGACCGGGTCGTGAACGATGTGCACCCGAAGGATCGCGACATCGCAATGGTGTTCCAGAACTACGCCCTGTATCCGCACATGACGGTGGCGGAGAACATCGGGTTCGCTCTCAAGTTGGCGAAGGTGCCGAAGGCAGAGATCGCGGAGCGGGTGAAGAAGGCCGCCGCCATCCTGGATCTCACCGAGAACCTGGACCGCAAGCCGGGGCAGCTGTCGGGTGGCCAGCGGCAGCGGGTGGCCATGGGTCGGGCGATCGTTCGTCAGCCGAAGGCATTCTTGATGGACGAGCCGTTGTCGAACCTGGATGCGAAGCTTCGTGTCCAGATGCGGGCCGAGATCGCTCGTCTCCAGCGGGATCTGGGCGTGACCACCATCTACGTCACCCACGACCAGGTCGAAGCGATGACGATGGGTGATCGGGTGTGTGTGCTCAAACGTGGCTTCCTGCAGCAGGTCGACACCCCGCAGAACCTGTATGACTCGCCGGACAATGTGTTCGTTGCCGGGTTCATTGGTTCCCCCTCGATGAACATCATGGTGTCCACGTTGGGCGGTACGGCCGAGACCCCGACGGTGACGATCGGCGACCAGACCCTGTCGGTCCCGCCCGAGGTGGTTGCGGCCCGGCCGGCAATTGCTGCATCGATCGGGACCGAGGTCGTCATCGGGATCCGTCCCGAAGACATCGAGGATGCGGCGCTGCTTCCCGACGCACCGGATGACCGTCGTCTTTCGACCACCACCACTCTCTTGGAGTCGCTCGGGTCCGAAGTGATCGTTCACTTCCCGCTCGGAGCCGAGCCGTTCAGCATCATGGATGCCGAGTTCGAGGGCGAGGACGCGATCGAGAAGCAGCGGGACTCGTCCGGCAAGGCCATCTACACCGGGCGGTTCAGCCCCCGTTCGATGGCCCGGATGGGGGCCGAACTGGAGATCGTTGTCGACACCGGCCGTCTCCACTTCTTCGACAAGGCAACCGGCCTCGCCCTCAGGGATTGAGGTCCCCCGGCGTTCCTCGCCTTCTCGGTCCACGGGAACGGGGTCGGCGGTCGCCGACAGAGCTCAGGTGACCTCGATCCGTGCCGGGTCGAACGCAATGAGCTGTTTCAGTTCGTCACCCAGTGCCATTCGCACGTAGGACCATGCTGCGTCCGGGATTCGCTCCTGGTCGCCGATGAAGTCGAAGTATTCGGTGTCTCCCTTGAGGGGGCAGTGAGTCGAGCGTTCGCTGACCTCGAAGCGGTCCATCGTGACGTCGGCCCGTGGAAAGTAGACAACCGGGTCATAGATCGAACGGCCGATCTCCTTCACGACGACGGCTCTGTCGGATCGTGCTACTTCGGTGCCGTCGATCGATGCCGATCTCACTCGGTTTGCCGGTGTGATGGTCATGAAATGGCGGGGTTCATCGGGGTTGTGGATGGCACCTTGCACCATCGTGACGTCGTTCAGATCCATGCGAGTCTCCGTGTTGGCCGAGCTGTCGAGAACAGTCTCCGCGGTGACTGCACCGTTCGGCAAACGCATCGACGTGGCTCGGATCGAGGTCACAGGACTTTCGGCTCTGATCCGTTCCATTGCTGTGGTGAGAAGATCACGTCGTGGCATCGGAGGTACGGGGAGCCGAAGAGGCAAGCGTTTCACTCGACCGCACGATCACTCTGCCCGGTCTGGTGTTCTACGGTCTCGGAGTGACGGTGGGGGCAGGGATCTTCGCGCTGTTGGGCGAGATCGTGGGGCTTGCAGGCAGCCACGCTCCGTTGTCCTTCTTGATCGCCGGGCTCCTGGCGTCGTTCACCGGCGCGTCCTACATCTTGTTGGTCGGGGCGTTCCCGCAAGCCGGTGCTGAAGCGGCCTACGTCGGGCGAGGACTGGGGTCGATGGCGGGGCGAGTGACGGGTCTCGCGGTCGTTGTCACCGGGGTCATCACGGGGGCTGTCGTCGCGTTGGCCTTTGCCGGCTATCTGGCTTCGCTGGTTGCGATCCCCGAGCCTCTCGGTGCAGTGGCGGTCGTCGTGACCCTGAGTCTTGTGGCGTGGTGGGGTGTGCGTGAGAGCGTGTTCCTGGCCGCTGTGGTCACCTTGGTGGAGGTCGGCACGTTGATGGTCGTGATCGCCTTCGGCCTGGATCTGTTGGGCACACCGCAGCTGTTGCGAGACTCGTTCGTGCCGTCGTTCGACACGGCGCTGATGTCGCCGATCCTTGCCGGTTCGGTGCTGGCCTTCTTCGCGTTCGTCGGGTTCGAGAACATCGCCAACATGGCAGAGGAGACGGTTGCGCCGAGACGAACTGCGCCGTTGGCCATCTCCATCGTTCTCGGCGTGAGCATCGCAATCTATGTGATGTTGGCGTTGGTGGCCGTAGCGGTACCGGACCGAGCGGCCATTGCCGAATCATCGGCCCCGATGGCCACGCTCTACGAGGAAGTGAGCGGACGGGGGTCTGAACCGGTCGCGATCGCCGCTTCGTTGGCGATGATCAACGGGATTCTGATCCAGATCGTGATGGCTTCCCGAGTCCTGTACGGCATGGCCAAGCAGGGCTTGGTGCCGGCGATGATCGGCCGGGTGGGGGAGTCTCGTCAGACTCCGACGCGGGCGACGGCTGTGGTCACCGCTGCGATGGTGTCCCTGATCCTGTTCTTCCCGCTGGTCGAGCTGGCCAGGCTCACGAGCTTGGTCACGCTCGGAGTGTTCACGATGGTCAACGCAGCACTCTTCCTGATCGGCGGTCGACAACCGGGTACGTCGATCGCTCGGTTCCGGTGGGTGGGATTCGTCGGTGCTGTCGCGTCCGTTGCGTTGGCCACCTGGCAGGTCGTCGACGAACTTGCATGAACCTGCCGAGCGTCCACCCCGATCAGGGCCCGGGGACGATCACGATCGGGCATGGTGGTCGATGCAGCAGTGTGTTGGATACCGAACCGAGGATCGCCGAGGCTATGGTTCCTCGCCCGCGAGCACCCACGACGAGCAGATCGGTCTCGGCGCCGTGTCGGCTCAAGGCCTCGGCCGGCTTGGAGTAGTCGAATGATCTCGTCACCATCCCGGCGCTCGACGGGGAGGAGGCAAGGACGTCGTCGATGAATCGATCGAGTGTCTCATGCCAGCTTGCCGAGAGTTCTTCCAAACGCTCGGCACCGGACCGGGCTGTGAACACCGATGGTTCCCACGCTCCGACTGCCTCGATCGTTGTGGTCTCTCTGGCGAAGGAACAGGCCCATCTCAGCGCCGCTTCGGAGTTCGGCGAAGCGTCGACACCGACCATGACATGGTCGAGGGCACCGTCGAGCCGTGCCGAGGGTGGAACGATGACCACGGGGATGGGTGAGTGGGTGGCTGCCTGCAGGCCGACCGAACCCAGCAAGAGACGCTGGAATCCGCCCAGACCACGGTTGCCGAGAACCAACAGCTCGGCCGTTTCCGCATGGTCGAGGAGAACCGGGACGGGGATGCCGCGAACGGCAAGGGTGCGGAGACCCGATGCGGCAGGTCCGATGCTGGCCTGGAGCTCATCGAGACGCCGCTCGAGCGCGCCGATCTCCTCGTCGGGACGCGGATGGTCGGGCCAACCCTCCAGCGGTACCTGGCACTGGAGGGCGGTGATGGCGACAGCCCGGTTCGTGGCTTGAGCGAGCGCCCATCGCAGCGCGTGGTGTGATGGGGATGAACCGTCGACCCCCACGATCCAACGGGCCGTCGTCTCCATGCCCGCAAGCCTACCGAAGCCGATCGAGTCGATGCCAGGGCCCCGGGCCCACCTCGATTGCGACGGTGGTCCGAGCGGACACCGACGAGTCAGTCGAGGCGTCGAGCCGCACGCACGCTGTTCCAGTCGATCGTGAGCAAGGAGATGAGTCCACTCACGTCGGGGGCGATCATCTTCGTTGCATCCACGACGATGCCGAAGTGAGTCTCGTTGCTGTTGCCCTCGAGGGCGAGCAGGTCGCCGGGGTAGCTGGCCTCAGGTGTGGTCGGGACGGGGCGTCCGATACCGAGCAACGACCCGATGGGAAGGGTCGGGACCGTGGCCCGACCCCGCTCTGGCATGGAAGAGCTGGTGGCTGCAGTTGCCATGGTCTGGCACGAGCAGCCACCCGGCGGTGGTGAGATGCGTTGGCCGACCATCTCCTGCGCTGCGTTGAGCGAGGCGGCGCCGGCATCGGTCTGAGCTGCGGCGAGCGACGATGCGAAGTCGTCACCGATACCGGCACCCCTTCGCGTCGATGGGACCGAACGAGTGGTGGCGACAGCGCTGTTGGCTTGGAGCACCTGAATATCCATGCCATTTCTTGTCGGTAGCGGCGAAGGCTTTGTGAGATGACCCCATTTCGGACTCCGACCTCGGCCCGCGGCGGTGCATCGCGATCAGCTTCGGGTGCCGCGATACTCGTGCCATGTCGATCTCGGATGCCGAAACGAATGCTGTCACCACTTCTGTGGTCGAGGTGGCCGGCCCATGAGCGGGCACCGGCACGATGTGGAAGGGATCTCGGTCGCTGCGGGGCTGAGGGGCCTCGTCCTCGTGATCGCCGTCGCCACGGTCGCAGGCCTCGCTGTCTTCTGGCCGCGTGGCGCGCTGTCGGATGACTTCGTCGCCGTTCGAACCGGTCTGGTGTACGTCAATGCCACGGTCATTTCGACGGCGACCAGCGATTGTGTCGACCTGGCCGAAGGGCTTCCAACCGAGTGTCAATCGGTCGGTATCGTGATCACTTCCGGGCCCGACGAGGGAGAACAGTCGAACGTCCTGATCTCGGCGATCGACTTCAGTGCGCCGACGCTCGAGGACGGTGACCAGATCGTGGTCCTCTACAACGCGCTGGCGCCGCCTGAATTCCAGTACACGTTCGTCGAGTATCAGCGGCAGGCTCCGCTCCTGCTACTGGCGTTGGCCTTCGTGTTGGTCGTGGTGGGGTTCGGTCGATGGAAAGGTGTCCGAGCGCTTGCCGGCCTCTCGGTGAGCACCGGTGCGATCTTCTTCTTTCTGCTGCCTTCGCTGCTGCGCGGGAACACGCCGTCATGGTCGCCCTCGTCACGACGTCGGTGGTGGCCTTTGCTGCGCTCTACATTGCCCACGGGGTCAACGCTTCGACGACGGTTGCCCTGGTGGGCACGCTCGGTAGTGTCGTGTTCATCACGATCTTGGCCGTGGTGGTCA
>CALACD010000272.1 GCA_937890445.1 uncultured Acidimicrobiia bacterium
CCGGTCGAAGCGATTGCCGAGCTGACCGGAGGCCGCGGTGCTGAGAAGACACTCGACTGCACCGGATCAGCGGTGGCCAGGGCCCAGGCCGTTCGATCGACTCGAACCTGGGGCACGACCTGTCTCGTCGGAGAGGGCGGCAAACTCGACCTCGATGTTTCGCCCGACATTCTGCGCCGTCAGCTCACCATCTTGGGTTCCTGGACCTTCTCCAGCATCGGCCAAGCGCAATGTGCCCGCTACGTGGCCGATCGCGGCGTCGATCTCGATCAACTGTTCACGCACCGATTCCGGCTCGACCAGGCAGAGGAAGCCTACGAGTTGTTCGATCGCCAGACCATGGGCAAGGGCGTGTTCGAATTCGTGTGACGACGCCTCGGCGGCCACCATCGGGACGGGCCGGCGTCAGTCCAGCACGAACCCCTGGTAGTCGTTGGCAGCATTGGTCCTGAGGCGGGCCAGGTAGCCGTCCGACATCGGGTAGTTCAGCATCTGACGCTTCTTGCCGGGAACGTTGCTCCCCATGTACCACGAGTCGGCCAGCGGGAAGAGGGTGTAGGCACCGACCTCTTCGACATGCTCGGTCCACGCCGTTGCCGCCTCTTCCGTTGCCTCGATACGGGTGAGCTGACGCTCACGCATCCGTACCAGCAACTCGACCACCCATTCGCCCTGCAATTCGGCACACGTCGGCCCGTTGCAGAACGCCGTCGGGCTCTGCGGACCGTAGAGGAGTATCAGGTTGGGTAGGCCCGGAACCGCCATCCCCAGGTGGGTGTCGACGCCATCGGCCCACCGTTGCGACAAGGGAACGCCGTCCAGCCCGTGCAGATCGATGGCGAGAATGCCGCCGGTGTTGGCATCGAAACCGGTGGCCATGATCAACACGTCCAACTCATGGGAGCCACCCTGGGTCTCGACCGACGTCGGCGTGATCCTCGTGATCGGATGCTTGCGAAGATCGGCCAACTCGACGTTGTCCTGTTCGAAGACGTCGTAGTAGTCCTGCTCGAGCGAGGGCCTCTTGGTCCCGAACGGATACGGCGGCTCGGTCGGGGCCAGGGCCTCGGCCGTCACCGGATCGGAGATCCGAGCTCGGGTCTTGTCCCGCCAGAAGTCGTAGGCGGTGCGGTTGGAGGCCTCGTTCAACAGGATGTCGCTGAAGGTGGCGGCCCAGAAGTGGAACCCGCCCTTGCGCCACGCTGCCTCGAACACGGCGTTGCGCTCCTGTTCCGAAACCGCCAGGGCCGAGACATCCAGTCGGTCCATGTCGGCAAAGCTGCCCGGGGGCGAGTTGCGCTTCCGGAACAGTTCGGGGTAGCTGGCCTTGAGCTCTTCGTGCTGGTCCCGATCGTAGCTTCGTTGCTCCATGGGCAGCGCAGTGACCGGTGTTCGCTGGAATACCACCAGATGCTCAGCGACCTTGGCTGCCTCCTGGACGACTTGCACGCCACTGGCACCGGTTCCGATCACGCCGACCCGTTTGCCCGACAGGTCGACTCCGGCCGAAGGCCAGTGCGCCGTGTGGTGACGGGCTCCGGCGAAGGTGTCCAGACCTTCGAGATCGGGGGTGAAGGCCTTGGATGCAAATCCGAGACACGGAACGAGGAACCGGCACTGCACGTCGCCGACGTCGGTTGTCACGGTCCATCGCCGGGCGTCGTCGTCGAAGACGGCGCCCCGCACCCTGGTGTCGTAGCTGATGTCGTCGCCCAGATCGAGGGCCTCCACCACGTGGGCGAAGTAGTCTCGCAACTCCTCAGCACCAGGGAACCGCTCCGACCAGTTCCAGTCCCGCCACACCTCCTCCATCGAGAACTCGTAGTTCGGGATGTGCGAGTCGACCCGGGCCCCCGGATAGCTGTTGGAGTACCAGACCCCGCCCGGTCCTGGGGCTGCTTCCAGCAGACGGACACGAAAGCCTTCGGCCCGCAGTCGGTAGAGCTGGTAGAGGCCGTTGAACCCGGCACCGATGATGACGACGTCGTAGGCGGACGAAGCCTCCGTGCTGTCGATGTCCACTGCCGTCTCCTCGTCCACTGCCGACTCCTCGATCATCGATGAGCCCAGGACGGTACTTGCGGGAAGGAACAGTGGCGCGAAGTCGATGTCCTACCTCGTTGGTCCGGCCTTGTCTGCTCAGGCTGCGCACTGGCCCGGGCCGACGTCGGTGTTTAGTGTGAGGACATGACTGATCAGCTGACAGCAACGACCCAACGATCGGCTCGTGACGCAGATCTCGATTACGAAGTGATCGTCATCGGTGCCGGCGTGGCCGGCATCTACCAGATCAAACGCCTCACCGACATGGGCGTGCGGGCCACCGTCCTGGACGGCAACGCCGACCTGGGCGGAACGTGGTACAAGAACCGCTACCCGGGTGCCCGATTCGATTCCGAGAGTTATACCTACGGCTACTCGTGGAGCCAGGAACTGCTCGACGAATGGCACTGGACCGAACAGTTCTCCCCCCAACCCGAGACCCTCCGGTACCTGAACTTCGTTGCCGACAAGTTCGACCTCCGCCAGTACATGCAGTTCGAATGCCTGGTCGAGGCGATGAGGTTCGACGAATCGACCGACACCTGGACGCTGCATCTCGGCGACGGTCGAGAACTGACCACCCGGTTCGTGATGATGGGTGTCGGGCTGTTGTCGGTGCCCACCCTGCCCACCATCGAGGGTATGGACGACTTCGAGGGCCAGTGGTTCCATCCGTTCGACTGGCCGGCGGAACCCCTGGACCTGACGGGCAAGAAGGTGGCGATCATCGGCACCGGCGCCACCTCGATCCAGATCATCCCCGAGGTTGCCAAGGAAGCGGCCCAGCTCACCGTGTTCCAACGGCGAGCCAACTGGGCTGCACCGCTGAACAACGCTCCCATCACCGATGAGGAGATGGCCGATATCCGTCGTCGCTACGACGAGATCTTCGAGGCCTGCGCCATCACGCCCGGTGGCTTCGAACACGCACCCGATCGTCGCGGCTTCTACAACGTCTCGGCCGAGGAACGCTTCGAGCTGTGGGATCGTCTCTACGACGGGCCCGGATTCGGTATCTGGCTCCAGAACTTCGTCGAGATCTTCACGAACGAAGAAGCCAACGCCGAGTTCTCGGGCTACATCGCCGACCGCATCCGTCAGCGGATCGACGACCCCGAAGTGGCCGAGAAGCTGATCCCGAAGGATCACGGTTTCGGCATCCAACGGGTGCCGTTGGAGACCAAGTACTACGAGGCCTACAACCAGGACAACGTGACCCTGATCGACGCGTCGGACGCCCAGATCGTCCGGGTCACCGCACGCGGGATCGAGACGACGGCCGGTCACCACGACTTCGACATCATCGTCTACGCCACCGGCTTCGACGCTTTCACCGGCGCCTACGACCGCATCGACATCCAAGGTGTCGAGGGCCAACGCCTGCGATCCAAGTGGGCCGATGGCCCCATCACCTACCTCGGTCTGATGGTGCACGGTTTTCCGAACCTGGCCATGATTCCAGGCCCGCAGTGCGCGGTCACCAACTTCCCCCGCGCCGTCGAGACCGCAATCGATTGGATCACCCCGGTGCTCGAACACACCTGGGAGCAGGGCCACACTCGTTTCGAGGCGACCGAGGAAGCCGAGCAGGGCTGGTTCCACGACGTTGTCGAGTCCTACAAGCCGTTCCTGCTTCGGACGGCCAAGAGCTGGATCACCGGCTACAACTCCAATCTCGAAGGCCACGAGTACGGCAAGACCCGGTACAACCTCTACAACTGGGGCGGGCCGAAGTACACCAAGACCCTTCGTGAGATCGAGGCCAACGATTACGACGGCATCGCGTTCTCGTGACGCGACCCGTCGCCATCGCAGCCAGGATCGCGATGGTGGTGGTCTCGGCCACGGTGGTGGCTTGTTCGGCTGGCGACGGCACCGACGGGTCGGTGGCGACGAGTTCGGCCCCTACCGCGGCAGCCCCGTCGTCGGCTCCCGGGGCGCTCCTCGACATACCGCTCGATACGTGCCGTGCGACATCGGCCGACGGCGGCGTCGCCCATCCCGACGTCGTCGATGCAACCCTCGAACCCAAGGGGGACGACCTCTTCGACGTAGCCGTCACGCTGCGGTCTCCGTGTGACAGCGCGGATCACTACGTCGACGCCTGGCGGATCGCGAGCATCGACGGCAGCCAGACCTACGGGACCCGCACACTGACCCACGACCATGCCTCGGAACAACCGTTCACGCGATCGTTGAGCGATGTGGAGATCCCCGACGGTGTCGAGCAGGTCCGGATCGAGGCCCGGGATCAGATCACGGGCTGGAGCTCCGCGGCCCTGACCGTCGACGTTCCCGCCGACGGATCCTGAGGCCGGCTCCTGAGGCCGACTCGATTGCCTCCGAGCCGGCTCGCCACACCCGTTCTTGACCCTCACACGATGTGAGGGTCTACAACGATCTCATGTACTCCATCGGTGACATCGCACAACTCGCCGGCATCACGCAGCGCATGCTGCGGCACTACGACGAACTCGGACTGTTCCGGCCAGACGCCGTTGACCCCAACGGGTACCGACGCTACGCACCCGCACGCCTTCCCGAGCTGCATCGCATCCTGGCGCTGAAGGACCTCGGGTTCACCCTCGAACAGGTCGGACGGCTCGTAGGCGACGACGTGAGCGCCGACGAACTCCGAGGCATGCTCCGTCTCCGCCTGGCCGAGCTGGAAGCTGAACGCACCCTGGTCGACGTTCGCCTGGCTCGGGTCAAACGGCACATCGACCGGCTCGAATCCACCAGTCCCACCGCACCAACCAGCACCTCGGAGCAGCCGCCCATCATGTCAACCATCACCATCACCACCATCGCCATCGACCCGGTCCGAATCGCCGAGATGACCTCCGTCAGCCCGAGCTTCGATCCGACCGACATCGGTCCCACCATCAGCCCCCTCCATCCGGAACTGCTCGCCCGTCTGAGTCAGGCGGGCGCGGAGCTGACGGGGGTACCGATCGCCTACTACGAGGACGAACCCGATGGCGATGGCGTCCTCGTACACGCCGCGGCGCCGATCGCCCCGGACATCACCGAACTGGCTGGGCTCGACATCGTCGACCTGCCGGGCCTCGACCAGGCGGTCTGCGCCACTCATCACGGCGACATCGCTCGGGTTGTCGAAACCGTGACGGCGATGCTCGAATGGGCGACCGACCACGGGCTGGTCACCGTGGGCTACACCCGCGAGATCTACCACGCATGCCCCGACGATCCTGCCGATTGGGTCACCGAGATTCAGCTTCCCGTGACCTCCGACCCGGATGGCGTTCCGGCCGCCTGGCGAATCGCCTGATCTAGCCTGGGTCAACTCCTCCTACGAGAACGGACCTTCCCGTCATGAGTCGACTCGGCTACCACCTCCCCAACTTCACCTACCCGGGCAGCGCTCCCGGGCAGCTCTTCGACCTGGTCGTTGCCCAGGCCGTCGAGGCCGAGGCCTCCGGTTTCGACCGACTGACCCTCATGGATCACTTCTTCCAACTCCCTCAGCTCGGTCGTCACGACGAACCGATGATGGAGTGCTACACGATGCTGGGAGCATTGGCCCAACACACCGAGACCGTGCAACTCTCCGCCATGGTCACGGGCAACACGTACCGCAACCCGATGCTGCTGGCCAAGGAGATCAC
>CALACD010000273.1 GCA_937890445.1 uncultured Acidimicrobiia bacterium
GCGAAGGTCTCGGCTTCGATGATCTGGGCGATCGTCCCGATCATGGAGCGAACCTCTCCCCCACCGACTTCGACTCCTCGTTCGATCAGGACGACACCGAATTGCTGGCCGTTGTCCATGACGTCGGCCAGCAGTTGCCGATACCGGGGTTCGAAGATGTGCAGCGGCAACATCATCGTCGGGAACAGCACCGATCCGAGCGGGAATTGGGGAAGAGGAGGCACGGGTCCAGCCTGTCAGTCGAGAGCCAGCGACGGAAGCGGATCGAGATCTTCGGTCGAGGGCGCCTGGGGATACTCGGCCAGTTGTTCCACGAAGGGTTCCTGGAGGGCTCGAATCGTCTGGTCCTGCCCTGCCAGCTCACCGTTGACGATGTAGGCGAAGATCACGCTCGTGCCGTCGTCGACGACGGAATCGACGAAGCCCGAGAGCGCGGTGACGTCATTGAGTGTGCCGGTCTTGGCGAACACGTTGCCGTCGGCCGGGGTGCCCACATGGCGGTTGACCAGGCTGCCTCGTTCACCGCCGATGCTGAGCGATTCGGCGAAGGCGCTGTCGGGGCCGGCCGCCGCCAGGACAGCGCTCAGCAGGCCACAGGTCAAGGTTTGGGTCTCGGCCAGTCCCGAACCGTCGACGATCGACACTCCGGTCATCGGGAACCCGTTCTGCTGGAGGAAGGCGGTCACCGCAGACGCGCCAGCCGCGGTGCTGCCAACTCCCGAAGCCTGACGACCGAGATGTTTCAGGAGGATCTCGGCCCCGTAGTTGTCGCTGTAGGAGTTGACGTGAGTGATGAGATCCAGAACGGGTGGCGACTCGATGGTGGCGATGGAAGTCGAGCCCACCGGAGCGATGCCGACACTGGTTCCACCCACGGTGACCCCTCGGTCGGCCAAGAGTGCGGCGAAGACCTGAGTTGCATGCAAGGCCGGGTCGGAAGCGGCGACCCGGGGCCGGAACGAACCCTCGTAGACGGCCGGCCACTGGGCGTATCCCTGGTTCACTGCGAGAGCCGTCAAGGGACCCGACTGGTTGGAATCGATCAGTCGTTGCGCCCATTCGCCCGTTCGAATCTGGTCGAAGTACGACTCGTCGCCCACCACATTGCCCGTGACCTGGGTGACGCCGGCGGCCACGACGGCATCGGCCAGTGCCTCGAGTCGGGTATGGGCTCGGCCATTGGTGTCGTCGTACTGAGCCCACCAATCGTCGGTCGACAGGAACGGGTCGCCGCCGCCGATCAGGAAGAGGTTGCCATCGATCACTCCCGCCACGGGAGGTGTCGGTGTTTCGACCTTCGTCGTGAAACGGGCCTCGGCGCCCAGAACCTGGAGGGCAACGTAGGTCGTGACGAGCTTCTCGTTGGAGGCGGGAACCAGGCCAACCGCAGGGTTCTGCTGACCCAGGATGCGTCCTTCGACGCTCACGATCAGACAGGAGTCGGGCGTCGATCCCCGGAGCACGGCATCGATCGCCGGCTGGATGGCGTCGAACGCGATCGGAGCCTGGAGCGACTGTGGTATTCGCCGCGCCGACAGCAGAGGCGAGACCAGCTGGGCATCGTAGACGACGGGTTCGATGCTGGCGTCGTCGATGTCGCTGGCATCGGCGATCGCCCAGGACATTGCGGCCAACGCGATCAACAGCACCAGCGGCAACCAACGTCGGATGGTGCGGGGGCTGATCACCTCGCCGACGTTAGCGCTGGAGGAAGCGCGCGTAGCGCCACAGCTGTTCCAGAGCGGTCACTGCTCGGTTCGAGGACGCATAGCACAGCCGTCCCGAGGATCGAACGGCGCGCGGACCTGGATTGTCGGGGTCGGTCACCGCCAGCTCCGTCGCGGTCAGGATGGGCTTGCCGGTCGATGTCGAGATGTCGGCGGCGGCGGTGGCGTAGCGCTCGTCCTGGCGTTGGTGGAACTCGACGATTCTGTCCAGGCCGTATCCGGGATAGAAGCGGCCGCGGTGCATCATGCGAGCCTGGTTCGATTGGATGCCGAGGCCCAGGTAGATGATGGCGTGCACGTCGTCGTGGGTGGCGATCATCTCCATGACCTCGGGAATCGTGTCTCGGGTCTCGGCGCCGGCCAGATCGACGGGGTTGTTCCTGCTCCATCGGGGTGGGAGTTTGGTGTCGATCTGCGCCAGGAGGTCAGCCGGCAGTTCCATGAGGTGCAATTCGCTGGCCGTGATGGCGTCGGCGGTGACCACGCCCCAGCCGCCCGCGGTGGTCAACACGACGGTGTTGGGGCCCTTGGGGAGCGGTTGGGTGGCGAAGGTGGCCGCGGCCTCGAACGCGGCCTCGACGGTAAGGGCCCGAACGACGCCGGCCTGGCGCATCGCACCGTCGAAGACCCGGTCGTCGCTGGCCAGGCTGCCGGTGTGGCTGGCCGCGGCGCGGGCGCCTCCCGCCGTGGCGCCACCCTTGACGACCACCATCGGCTTGCGAGGGGTGATCGATCGGAGGCGATCGAAGAAGGCTCGTCCGTCGGCGATGCCCTCGACGTAGGCCAGGCCCACGGCGGTCGACGGGTCATCGGCGTAGTACTCCAGATAGTCGCCGACGGTGACCGAGGCTGCGTTGCCCGCGCTGACCGCCCGGCTCACGCCCACACCGGACTGGGTCGACCAGTTGAGGAAGGAGGAAACGAAGTTGCCGGACTGGCTGGCGACCCCGATCGCCCCTGCCGGTGGGAACGGGGCCACCATCTGGGCGCACAGATTCACCGGTGTCGAAACCACGCCCTGCCCGTTGGGGCCGGCGACCAGCATGCCGAGCTCGCGGCCCAACGCCACGAGTTCGGCCTGGGCGGCGACGCCGTCCGCTCCGGCCTCGGCGTAGCCGGCCGAGGTGAGAAAGGCGGCCCGTATCCCCTTTGCGGCGCAGGAACGCAGCAGGTCCAGGTTGGAACTTGCGGGTGTGCACACGACCACCAGGTCGATCTCGCCGCTCGGGAGATCGTCGATGCCGGGCACGGTCGTGATTCCCAGGACCTCGGCGCCGTCTCGATTGGTGGCGAAGACCTTGCCTTCGTAGCCCGACGCCAGGATGTTGTGGAGCACCACGAACCCGAACTTGCCGGGATGTGTCGATGCTCCGGCCACGACGACACCGCGTGGTTCGAACAAGCAGGAGAAGAGCTCGGCGTCGCGGGCTGGATCGATGGTCGCGTTCATTGGATCGAGAGCTCCACCAGTGCATCGACGGCGATGGGTGTGCCGTCGTGAATCAGGACAGGGTTGAGATCGATGGCCAGGATGTCGGATCGGGCCTGCGACGCGGTGGAGAGCGCAAGGAGCAGATCGGCCAAGGCGGACCGGTCGACGGGCACTTCTCCCCGGAACGACCCGAGTAGATCCTGGGTCCGGATCTCGTCGATCATCTCCTCGGCATCGCGACGCGTGATCGGGACCAGCCGGAGCACCACGTCAGCGATGGCCTCGGTGAGGATGCCTCCGATACCGATCAGGATGATGGGGCCGAACTGAGGATCGATCGACACACCGCAGATGAACTCTCGATTCGACGGGATCATGGGAGCGACGAGAACCGAGACCTCACCGTCTTTTGGCGTGGCTGCTGCCAGGAGTTCTGTCGTGGCGTCCCGCACGGCCTGCGACGATGCAAGACCGAGCCGGACCAGTCCCCGTTCGGTCTTGTGGGCGATGTTGTCGCCGTTGAGCTTGGCCACGACCGGGAGACCGAGCTCATCGGCTGCTGCAGCGGCGCCATCCGGATCGCGCACGATGGCCTCGGCCGGGAACCGCACACCGAAGGGGCGGAGAAGTTCCTTCGACTCCTCTTCGGACAAGGTCTTGTGGGCCGGCTTCGTCGAAGCCGAGATCGTTGCATCGGGCACTCGTCGACTGTAGCGACGGTCAGGGCTCGAGGGCGGCTCGAAAGAACTGTCTGATGTGGACGAAACGTCGTTCGAGGGCGTTGGGGGTGAACGGGTCGTCGTCCAACAGGCCGCGAAGCATCGAGCCGTCGGAGAAGTAGGTCAACAGGGAGGCGTAGCCCGATACCACGAGATTGGCAGCGTCCTGGGTCCGAAAGAGCCCGGCCGCCATCTCGCGCTCGAAGAAGGCGACGGCTTGGAGGAAGTAGGGGCGCAGCGCTTCGCCGAGCGTGCTCTGTTCCGACAGCGCTTCGCGACGTACGATTCGGACGATCTCGGGGTTCCTGCGGAAGAAGTCGAAGCTGGCCTCGAGGACCCCGTCGAGGAGCTCCCAACCGTCCAGGTCGCCAATGCGGGTCGAATCGACCTGCTTGCCCCAGTCCTCCAGGGCATCGAGGAGCACCTGTTGGTAGATGGCGTCCTTCGAGGCGAAGTAGTGCAGGAGGCTGGGGCGACGAATACCGACGCCGGCGGCGATGTCGTTCAGCGAGGTGCCCTCGAATCCCTGTCGGGCGAAGCACAACTGGGCTTCCCGAAGAATGACCTCTCGGGTTGGGACATCTCTCACTGGCCGCGACACTAGCTTCATGGAGATCATCGCCGCACTGTTCATGGACGACATCGAGATGCGTTCGGTGCCGGGTCCTTCGACCCGGATCGACCTCAGCGGGATCCAGTTCTCGGCTCCTGCTCCGGCCGCGGTCCCCTGCACGGTGGCGCCGCATCTGGTGGTCCTGGTGTGGGCGCCTCCTGACTCGAAGGGAACCGGCGCACTCGAGGTGGTCTTCCGTCCCCTCGGCGGCGATCCCGAGGCCGAGCCGCTGGCCCGCAACGTCCAGCCGCTCGAGATCGAACCCGAGAAGTTCAACTATCGCCTGGTACGAGCCGAGTTGGCGTTCGAGGACTACGGCACGATCGTGGCGCATTGCCGCATCGATCTCGGTCCGGTGCGGGTGGTTCCGTACACACTGCTCCCGCCGGTTCAGTAGACGTGGCCCGTTTCGCCTCCGGCCTCTCGGTCCATCCCGAAGCGGCGGTGGCTGTCGGGGAGGTGGTCGGCGCGGTCATCGACGCGTTGGGACCCGGCCCCGATCTGGCCCTGTTGTTCGTGTCGGGGCGAATGGTCGATCATCTCGGCGACATCCTCCGGGCCGTGGATGCCCTGTTGTGTCCGGGCGAGATGCTGGCTGCGACTGCCGTCGGGGTCCTGGCTGGGACCGAGGAGACCGAGACGGGCGACGCGGTGGTCCTGTGGGCCGGACAGACGGGACCGGTGGCCACGGTCCGGCTCGAGGCGCTTCCCGGGACGCCGCCCATCTTCGTGGGCCTCCCGGACGCCATCGACGATCAGGGCACCATCATCCTGCTGGCCGACCCGACCACGTTCCCGATCGAGGAGTTCCTGAGCCACCTGGCGGAGCATCGTCCGGGCATGGTTGTCGTCGGAGGGCTGGCGTCGTTGGGGCCGGGCCGAAACCGGTTGGGACACCGAGAGACCGTCCACGACAGCGGCGCGGTCGCCGTTGTGTTGCCTCCGGGGGTCGCGGCCTCCGTGGTGAGTCAGGGCTGTCGGCCGATCGGTCAGCCGTGGATCGTGACCGCTGGCGACGGGCAGATGCTGCACGAGTTGGGCGGGGTCCCGGCATTGGATCGAGTCGAGCAGATGATCGCCGACCTCGATCCACGGGATCGTCGATGTGCCTCCAGCGGTCTCCACATCGGCATCGTCGTCGACGAGGGGCTGACCGATTTCGGACCCGGCGACTTTCTGATCCGGGGGGTAATGGGAGCGGACCGTGGTCGCAGATCGGTGGCGGTGGGAGCGCCGATCGACGTGGGTCGTACGGTGCAGTTCCAGGTACGGGATG
>CALACD010000274.1 GCA_937890445.1 uncultured Acidimicrobiia bacterium
ACAGAACCAGAAAATGCTCTCATAGCAACTGGCTCAACAAACGGGTCCCCCTCAGCAAGGATGCTCCGGGGTAGGCGTACATCGACGAACGATCTCGTGTCGACGCCGACACCCCGAGTTCGCAGGCAACGAGCCCGGTAGACCTCGAGATGAGCGGCGACCATGTGCGCCGTCGTGAAGTGGGCGAGCACCTTGGCTCGACACGCACCCCGATCGAGCTGGTCTCCGAGACCAGCGGCGAGCACGAGCTCGGCGTCGGTGTCGGCGAGGATGCCGTCGACGCCATGGGTGATGATCTCCGATGCCGCTCCCTCCCGGAACGACAGGACCGGCGTCCCGCACGCCAATGATTCGATCATGACCATCCCGAATGGTTCTGGCCACCTGATCGGATTGATGAGAGCGCTGGCGTTGGCGATGAGCTCGAGTTTGCGATCGCCGGCCACCTCGCCCACGAACTCGATGCCGTTGCCCAGCAGCGGTTCGACTTGCGTCGCGAAGTACCTGTGCTCGGAGGCTTCCCGCATCTTCGCAGCAATGAGAAGCGGTCGTTTGGTGGCACGGGCGACCTGAACGGCCCGATGCACTCCCTTCTCCGCAGTCATTCGCCCGAGGAAGAGAAGGTAACCGCCGCCCCCGTCACCCACCGGAAAGGCGTCGGGGTCGACGCCGTGGTGGATCACCGCAGCGATCCGAACGCCGCGTGAACGACGAGCCTGATCCTGGGAGATGGCGATCACCCCGACTCGCTGCGACACTCGCTGGTACACGTCGTTGAGCTCGTCGTTGAACGGACCGTGATTGGTGGTGACGACCGGAACGTCGATGAAGCCCGGCGTGCTGGCCAGCACCGGGCCGGCCATCGTATGGTCGTGGATGATGTCGACGTTGGCCCGGGCCATTGCTTCATACGCGGCCACGACGTGACGAAGTTCCGGCACGCAAGCTCCGATTCGGTCTCCTTCGGCGACCATGAGAAGGAACTCCCGATCGACCGGACAGGTGCTTTCACCGACCGTGAACAGGACCACCTCGTGACCGGCCGACACCAGACCCCGTGCCAGCTGATCGATGACTGCTTCGGTGCCGCCGTAGCCGACCGGCGGGATCGCCGCCCACGGCGGGGCAATGATGCCAATCCTCATGGCCGACCCGTCATCGATACGGTGGCGCTGGAACTCGACACGTCGACCGCACCCCGCAGAGGCGTGACCACGATCTGGTGTTTCCCATCCTCGTTGCGGGCGACGTCGAGGCGAATCGAGGCATCACCGATCTCGAGGTTGTCGATGGCAAGGTCCGGAAGCCAGGCCGGGAGCCCGGGATCAACCGTCATCCGGCGACCCATGGCATCGGGCACGAGACCGAGGAATGCGGTCAGTAGATGCACGATCGCACCCGATGCCCATGCCTGTGGGACGTTGGCATCGAGATAGGGAACGGGAAAGCCGTGTGGATCGCGGGCAAGTCCGCTGAACAACTCGGGTGGACGGCTGTCCTTGAAGCGGTCCGTGGCTGCCAGGATGCCACCGGCAACCACACCTGCTTCCTCGTTCGCCCCGTAGCGGCGCATGCCGGCAGCAATGATCGCGTTGTCGTGCGGCCAAACCGATCCGAGGTGGTAGCTGAACGGGTTGTACGACGGGTGATCCGAGGAGAGCGTGCGGATACCCCAACCGGACCACATGTCGGATCCCAACAACCGCTGGGCCGTTCGTCGGCCACGGTCAACATCCACCGCTCCTGACCACAGCAGGTGCCCGGCATTCGAAGCCACCGAGCGGATCGGCCGTTTCGAGCCGTCGAGACCGAGGATGTAGGTGCCTTCGTCCTCCCACCAGAACTTCTCCTCGATGAGGTCGACGAGGCGATCGGCCTCGCCTCGGAGCCGGCTCGCCGCAGCCGTGTCCTCCCACACCTCGTCGACGAGACCAGCCCAGGCCCGCTTGGCGGCAACCACGTAGCCCTGGAGCTCGCACAAGGCCAGAGGGAGCTCAGCGATCGCGCCATCGGCGGTGACGATGGCGTCGCCTGAGTCCTTCCAGCCCTGGTTGTAGTAGCCGCCACCCGGCACCCGACTTGCGTACTCCTGCAAACCATCGCCGTCGCTGTCGCCGTCGGTGTCGATCCAGGCCAGCGCCCGTTCGACGTGCGGGCGCACGGCGTCGAGAATCTTGCGGTCGCCGTGCCAACGCCACGCTTCGGCTGCCGTCAACACGAAGAGCGAAGTCGCGTCGTGGCTGCCGTAGTAGGGCGTGTGTGGAATCAGGTGGAAGTGAGCAAGCTCGCCTCGACGCAGCTCGTGAAGAATCTTGCCGGGCTGCATATCACGATCGTCATCGTAGGCATCGCCCTGACGAGCGCTGAGCGCCAACACGCTCCCGGCCGGGAACATCGGTGACAATGCCGCCGTCTGCAGACAAACCACCAGCGAGTCCCGCCCGAACAACGCGGCGTACCACGGAACCCCGGCGGCAGGCACCCATCGTTGCGCCGGATCCAGATCGGCCAATCGGGTCGGGGAAACTCCCGGCTCGCCGATCGCCAAATGGTCCCGGGAGAGTTGCAGGCCAGCGAGGTCCGTCATGGCCTGGTCGACCGAACGCTGCGGCCCGGCGACCGACGTCGAGAACGTCGCTGCCTGCTCGGTCCATTGACGCCGAGCAGCATCGGAGTGATGGTCCCCATCGACCAGCGAATGACACGCACGAGAGGGTGAGGCGAGATCGAAGCCGACCGCAGCCGGTTCCCACAACAAGCAAGTGTGCCACCGGGCTCCGGGCTGGAGCGAGATCTTGAACGAGATTCCGCCGTTGGCGAACTCCGGTACCGTGTCGGTGTTGTCCACCCGCGCAGTGAGGGAACGAAGGAACCCATCGTGGCGGTACGTGGTGATCAGCGATCGGTCCAGTTCGTCCCACGCGCTCTGGAGAACGCCGCGACGCACGACGGTACGATTCCGTACCTCGAAGATGTCGCCGAAGTCGCATTCCAGGCTGATCTCGAGCGTGAACTCGACCAGCTCCTGGCTGTAGTTCTCGACGTCGTAGTCCTCGTGGACACCGCCTCCGAGGCTCCGCTCGAGTCGCAGATGCAGGCTGTCGGC
>CALACD010000275.1 GCA_937890445.1 uncultured Acidimicrobiia bacterium
TGGACCCCATGGACCCGCAGTCGCCGCCCCTTGCGTCCAGCCGGCGACCGGGTGATCTGTTCGACCGTATGACGTTTCTCCGCTACACCGGGGTCTCGGCCGCCAACGTCGTCATCGGCCAGGCATTGTTGTTCCTCTTCGGGGAGGTCCTGGACTGGCGCCCGCTCGTGGCCAACGTGTCTGCCGTTCTACTCAGCACGGTTCCGGCGTACGTCATGAGCCGCCGTTGGGTCTGGCGCCAGAGCGGCGACACGCGCTTCGGGGCCGAAGTCCTACCGTTCTGGCTCATGGCGCTGTTCGGTCTGGTGTTGTCGACCATCGTCGTCACCTGGGCCGGGCGCACCTTCGATGCCCCCCTCGTGTTGAACCTGGCGAGCATCGGGAGCTACGGAGCCATCTGGCTGCTCAAGTTCGTGATACTCGACCGAATGATCTGGCCCAACGCCTGACGAGGTCGGCGGCCGACCCGGGGCAACGGCAGACGGTCAGAATTCCAGGACGCCGTCGATGTAGACCCAGCGGCCCGAGACGCGAACGAATCGGCTGCGTTCGTGCAGCGCGCGACGTTGGACGCCGGCTTGGAAGGTGGCCACGAACTCGACGAAACCCTCGCCGTCGAACGCGCCACCCCGTTCGGTCGACCGGATGTCCAGACCGAGCCAGCGTTCGGACTCGTCACTGGCGGCAATGATCGCCGGGCACGTGTCGGGATGCCACGATCGCCGCAGGTAATCGAGGTCGTCGACGACATGCGCCGAGTATCGAGCGCGCATCACCTCCTCGGCAGTGACGGCGTCCCGCTCACCGAGATGTAGCGGTCGACAGCATGCTGCGTACGACGATCCGGTTCCACACGGACACCCAGCACTCAGGTCGGCCACCGTTTCCTCGTCCGATTCATCCTTCGACGTACGTGTTCGTTTCGTCACCCGGACGACACTAACGTTCGCCATCATGCCCTCCCTGCGTTTCGATCGGTTCTCGGTTCCCCGACATCATCGGGACGACGAACCGGTACCGGTGTGCATCGGAGCGGAAGGCACGATCACCGACGCGACTCGGCATACCACTCGGCATACCAACAGCGCGCCCCGGGCCACCTGGATCGGGCCGTGACCGCGGGCCGGCATCGGGCAGAGGAGGATCTCGCAGCCGGTCGACTCTGGCAGGCTCGGGATCGTGTCCAGGGGCTCTTGCGACCGGGCTGCAGCGACTCCGAGGTGTTGGATCTGGCCGCTCGAATCCTGTTCGCCATGGGCGACCATCCACGAGCTGGCGCTCATTGGTACCTGACCGAGGTCAGCCACGGCGACGCCGAAGTGGCTTTCGAGGCAATGCGGGTTCGCTACGGCGTCGAGTCCGGTTCGGTCGGCAACCGTGCCCTGGCCGAGGCCTTGCCCGTACGAGCGGCAGTCGATGCCTATCCGCCGCGCGTACAGGACCGTTTGGCCGACCTGGCGGCGGCGGTACAGACACCAGGTCGGCCTTGGCCTCCCTGGGGAGGACGGTTGGCGGGAGAACGGGCGGGCGGGGAGCAACACGCCGGCGAGTTCGGCATCGAGCCGCCTCGGCAGCCCCGGATGACGATGTCGTTCCTGGTCGTGGTCCTGCTCGGTGCGTGGGCGGCAGGCCTGGCCGCCATCGTCGTGTTCATCGTGTTGTGGTTGGCCGGGGCCTTCTAGCTCCGCTGATGTCTACTCGGCACGGTCCTCCACCTTCACCCGGTGGACGTTCATGCACAGTTCGACGCGCCGGGCCAGGTGGCCGGGCGACTCTTCCTTGTTGACGAAGTCCGATCCGCCGGCTGCGAACGCTCGCACCAGATCGATCCTCTCGGAGAGGCCGGTCAGGAAGAGAACCGGAACGCCGGACAGTTCCCGGCGTTGACGAAGCCGGCGAGAGACCTCGTAGCCGTCCATCTCGGGCATCATCACGTCGAGGAGCACGACATGGGGCGTCCACGTCTCGACGAGTTCGAGAGCAGACGGGCCGCAACCGGCCACCTGAACTTCGAATCCGCGCCGATGGAAGAGGCGGGCGATCAACTCCTGAATGAACGGGCTGTCATCGACCAGCAGCAATCGTCCCTTTCCCGGACGCCTTGCGGCGGTGTCGCCGCTCATCAGGAGAAGCTCACTGTTCAACGCCGCGACCTCATGGGTCGACGGGGCCAGATCGCCGGTACCGCGATGGACCGGTGGAGCAGGTCGAGAAGGGAGGAGGTCGGTCATGTGTTGTACTTCGTCCATCTGGCTCGCCGACTCGAGCCAAGACTCCGTCAAGAAACGATCAACGTCGAGAAACGATCAACGTCGAGAAACGATCAACCCTGATCGCTCCCCGCTCAGACGGGGATGTGAGCGGTCACCTTGACTTCGGCTCGAGCCCCGGGCACGGCGAGGCCGGTGCAGCCGATGGCCGTCCAGGCCGGATAGGGGGTCGTGATGGCAGCCGCCTTGGCCTCCATGAACGGGCTCAAGGTGTCGCCCATGTCGACATGGAACGAGGTCATCTCGACGATGCTGGCCAGAGATCCTCCGCATGCCTCGAGGGTCTCCGCCAGGTTCTTGAAGGTGTTGGCGAACTCCTCGCCCGCCTCAGAAGGGGCTCTTCCGTCGGCACCGGTGCCGATCACGCCGGATACGTACACGGTGTCGCCAACCCGAAATGCGGGGGCGAAACCGAATCGTTCGTAGGTCTTCTCCGAACCGGGGGGGATGATGGGTCCATCGCTCATCTCCGAACAGTAGTCGGCGCGATTGGCACTCCGCCCGGTTGACGGCGGGAAATGCCCGATCCACGATGAGTCCGGTGAAGGTCCGCATAGGTGTTGCCGCCGGCGCCGGCGTGTCCGATGATGCCAAGGAGTTCCAGCGACTCGTCGATGCGCTCGACGACCTCGGGTACGACTCGATCTGGGTTCCCGACGTCGTCACGACCCCGACCCTCGATCCACTGGTGGCACTGGCGGTAGCGGCCGGACGACGGCAACGACTGAAGCTCGGTACCCATCTGATCTTCCCGGGACGCAATCCGGTGTTTCTCGCCAAACAACTGGCGTCGCTCGATCAGCTGTCGTCAGGTCGGCTGCTGTTGCTGGCCGTGCTCGGGTTGCGACAACCGGCAGAGCTCGAGGCCCAGGGTGTGGCAGCCGAAGCTCGGACCGAGATGTTGGAGGAGGCGCTCGAGATCATGCGGGCCCTGTGGGCCGGCCAGACCGTGTCGTTCCACGGCAACCACTATCGCTACGAGTCAGCGACGCTGGCGGTGCGACCGCTGCAAGATCCACTCGAAGTGTGGCTCGGCGGCCAGGTGCCGGCTGCGCTGCGGCGGTGCGGACGAATCGGTGACGGCTGGATGCCGGGCCTGTCGACGCCGGCCGAAGTTGCCGAGGCTCGGGCCGTGATCGATGCCGCAGCGTCGGCGGCAGGCCGCCACATCGATGCCGAACACTTCGGCATGAATGTGAGTTGGGTGCCGGCCATCAACGACGAAGTCCGGGCTGCGGTCGCGGCCCGTCGCACCGATGTCACAGCCGAAGAGGTGATCGGGGTCGGACCCAATGGTCTGGCCGAGAAGCTGGAGTCGTTCATCGAGGTCGGCTTCTCGAAGTTCGTCATCCGACCATTGCTGGCGCCGGCGTCGTGGTCCCAAGCAGTGGCCGACGTGGCCAGCGTCCTGCGACTGCAGAACTGAAGGTCGCGAACCAGGTTCATGGAGACCGGGTTCGATGCCGAGTAGGGTCCGGGCATGGGTCCCGACCTCGTGCTCGACAACGCCAACATCATCACCATCGACGCCGCTCGGCCCCGGGCCGGCAGCATCGCCATCCGTGGGTCCCGCATCGTCGGGGTGGGTGACATCGGGGCCTTCAACGACACCTCGGCCACCGTGATCGACCTGGCCGGCCGGACCGTGACTCCCGGATTCAACGACGCCCACAATCACATGGGCGGCTACGGGGCCAGCATCAACGAGGTTGCCCTGCATCCGACCGTGGTCTCCTCGGTCGAGGAGATCGTGGCCGCAATCGGGGATCGCGCCGAGACCACCCCAGAGGGCGTGTGGGTGATCGGTACCGGCTACGACGACAACAAGTTGGCCGAGCGGCGTCACCCGACCCGGTACGAACTCGATGCGGTCAGCCCCGACAATCCGGTCATCCTCAACCACACGTCGGGCCATTTCTGCGTGGTCAACACGGCCGCCATGCGTCTGGCCCGGGTCGGAGAGGTCGCGGTCCCCGAAGGGGGAGTGGTGGCCCTCGGCGACGACGGACTGCCCACCGGGCTCCTCGAGGAGCAGGCCCAGACCCTGGCCCGTGGGTTGCTGCATCCCCGCTCGATTGCCGACATGGTCCAGAATCTGGGCGCGGCCTCCGATCGCTATCTGGCCGAGGGCATCACCAGCTGTCAGGAAGCCGGGGTCGGCGGCATTCTCGGCACTCGGGAGCCGCTCGAACTCGCGGCCTACCAGGAGGCCCGACGTACCGGACGGCTCCGGGTCCGGGTCACCTTGATGCCGGCAGTCGAGACGCTGCACTCCACCGACCATCACGAGGACGACGACGAACCTTTCGTGCTCGACCTCGGCCTGCACTCCGGGTTCGGTGACGAATGGCTGAAGTTCGGTCCGGTGAAGATCTTCGCCGACGGGTCACTGATCGGGCGGACGGCAGCGATGTTCGAGGATTTCGAGGGCGAACCAGGCAACAACGGCTACTTCCAGATGAACGAAGCAACGTTGCACAACCTGATCCTCAAGGCGCATCGTTCCGGCTGGCAGGTGGCGACCCATGCCATCGGCGATCGAGCCGTGTCGTCGGTGCTCGATGCCTATGAGAAGGCCCAGCAGGCCTACCCCCGGGTCGATACCCGGCACCGCATCGAGCATTGCGGCATGTGCAAGGAAGCGGACGTGGCACGAATCGCGGCGCTGGGCGTGGTGCCGGTTCCCCAGGGTCGGTTCATCGGCGAGATCGGCGACGGCATGGCCCGCGCCATCGGGAATCGCCGTGGAGACTGCTATCGCCAACGATCGTTCCTCGACGCCGGGGTCGTCGTTCCCGGTAGCAGCGACCGACCAGTGGTCAACGGCAACCCACTCCTCGGCATCCATGATCTGGTCAACCAGAGGACGGGTGACGGCATGTCGTTCAATCCTCACGAGGCGTTGACCGCCGAGGAAGCGATCGAAGCGTTCACGCTTTCCTCGGCCTACGCCGCGTTCGACGAGGCCGACAAAGGCTCGCTCGAAGTCGGCAAGTTGGCCGATCTGGTCGTGCTGGACCGCGACCCCACGACCATCGATCCAACCGAGATCGGCGAGACCCAGGTACTGGCCACCATGGTCGGCGGTGTCTTCGAGTTCGATCAGCTCGGTCTGGTCTGATGGAGCCGACCGGTGGTCGGAGCCCCAGAGTCACCCTGGCCATCGTCTTCGTCATCGCGCTGTTGATCGGCGGCAACTACACGGCCCTCAAGTTCGCCCTCGACCACGCCACCCCCATGGTGTTGACGTCCTTTCGCACCATCGTCGGTGGGTTCTTCCTGCTCGGTTTCGCGTTCTTGCGGGGCGAGCGACTCCCGACCAAGGCCTACGACTACGTGAGCATCCTCCTGGTTTCGCTCTGCATCACGACGGTGTCGAGCGCAACCCTGGTGATGGGAGTCAACAAGGTGTCGGCCGGGGTCGCCGCCCTGTTGTCGAGCACCATGCCGTTGTTCACTGCCGTGCTGGCTGCCGTGGTCTTGCACGAGCGGTTGCGAGGCCTGGCATTGGCCGGGCTGATGACGGGGTTCGCGGGGGCGGTCGCCCTGGCATCCCCGGCCATCGGGGGAGACACCAGTCTCGCCGGTGTGTTGCTGTTGTTGGTGGCGACATCGAGCTGGGCGATGGGCACCGTGGTCATGAAGATCCGGGATCTGCACCGGG
>CALACD010000276.1 GCA_937890445.1 uncultured Acidimicrobiia bacterium
CGCTACAACGTGTCGCGTGAGTACCAGGACGAGTTCTCCTACCAGTCACAGATGCGTATGGCAGCTGCCCAGGAGAACGGTCTGTTCGAGGACGAGATCGTTCCCATGCAGACCAAGATGCTCATGGTCAACAAGGAGACCGGCGAGGAGACCATGGTCGATTACACCGTCGATCGTGACGAGTGCAACCGCCCCAGCACAACGCTGGAAGGTCTGGCCAAATTGCAGCCCGTCCGTGGCGAGGGCAACTACATCACCGCCGGAAACGCGTCGCAGTTGTCCGACGGCGCTGCCGCCGTGGTGATGATGTCCGACACCGAAGCAGCTCGACGCGAGATCACGCCGATGGGCGCCTTCCGGGGATGGGCCGTTGCCGGTTGCGAACCCGACGAGATGGGCATCGGTCCGGTCTATGCCGTTCCCAAGCTGCTGGCCCGGCACGGTCTGACCGTGGACGACATCGACATCTGGGAACTGAACGAGGCCTTTGCCAGCCAGTGCCTGTACTCACGAGACAAGCTCGGCATCGATCCGGAGAAGTACAACGTCAACGGAGGCTCGATCGCCATCGGTCACCCCTTCGGTATGACGGGGACCCGCTGCGCCGGTCACATCCTCCAGGAAGGCAAGCGTCGCGGTGCCCGCTGGGGCGTCGTCACCATGTGCATCGGTGGCGGTCAGGGCGCTGCCGGTCTCATCGAAATCTACTGATCGGTCGCACCTGATCTAGTTTCTGGCACCGGGACCGTCTGTTTCGACGGATGGTCCCGGTGCCAGTTTCGTTTTTGCTGGCATACCTGTAAGACCAACCCGTTCGTTCTCTTCCTTGGAGTGCACCTCATGCAGTTCGGTCTCAGCGCCCCGTTTCGAGGCCCACTGGCCAATCCCAGCGACATTCGGACCATTGCCGGAGAGGCCGAACGGCTGGGCTACGGCATCCTCACCGTGGCCGATCACATCGTCGTACCGACGTTGGTCGATTCGACGTATCCCTACAGTGAGACCGGAGAGTTCGCCTGGACGGCCGACGGGACCAGCGACTGCATGGAGCAGTTCACGCTGCTGGCCTGGCTGGCCGCGGTGACGAGCGAGATCCGCCTCCTCAGCTCGGTTGTCGTCGTGCCTCATCGCAATCCACTGTTCATGGCGAAGTCGATCGCCACCATGGACCGGTTGTCCAACGGTCGCATCACCGTCGGCTGCGGGGCCGGATGGTTACGAGAGGAGTTCGAGGCGCTCAACATCGCCAACTTCGAGCAGCGGGGTCGGGTCACCGACGAGTACCTCCGCGTGATGAAGGCCCTGTGGCAGGAGTCGCCGGCCAGCTACGACGGAGAATTCATCAGCTTCCCCGCCGTCGGGGCCGACCCGAAACCGGTGCAGACCCCACATCCGCCGATCTGGATCGGCGGTGAATCGATGCCGGCAATCCGGCGCACCGTTGCGCTGGGTGATGCGTGGTATCCGTTCGGGAGCAATCCGAAGTTCCGGATGGACACCATCGAGTCGTACGTCGCACGACGCGATCGACTCTTTACCGAGGCCGAGAAGGCCGATCGGGACCCGGCAACGATCGGTCTCGCCTACAACTGCGCCTTTCACAACGAGATCGCCCAGACCGACAGCCAGGGTCAGCGTCAACTCTTCACCGGGTCGGCCGAGCAGCGGGCGGCAGACATCGACGCGCTGGCTGCCGTCGGTGTGACCACGATGATCATGGCCGTAACGGCGCCCGGGCTCGAGGCAACCATCGAGCGAATGCAGGCGTTCAGCGAGGACGTCATGCCACTCGTGAGCTGACCCGATGGTTCGCCGTCTGGTCACCTTCGGTCGGCGCTCGACGCCGGCCCCCGGATTGGGTCGGGCCGACATCGTGGCCATGTTCATTTCCTCGTCCATCATCGGAATTGCTGTCTCACCGATCATGACCGACATCGGTACCAGCCCTTGGGTCGTGATGGCGGCCGCAACCTTTGCGTGGTCCGGGACCGGCGAGGTGGCGTTCGCCTCGGTGATCTCGAGTGGTGGTAGCACTCCATCGGCTCTGGTGGCAGCCATGCTCGTCAGCTCCCGATTCGGGCTGCTGGCCATGAGTCTCAAGGACCGTTGGCCTGCCTCGGCCATCGAGCGGGTGGGGATGTATCACTATGCGTCAGAGGTCGCGGTTGCCAACGCCATCGATTTCCAGAGACGCTTCGGGTCCGAATCGGCCCGTCGTGTGTTCTGGCAGCTGGCGATTCCGATGGCGGCCGGCTGGTCCATCGGGTCGGGAATGGGCCTGGCGTTGGGCAACGTCATCGGCGACACTCGCCAGA
This sequence comes from uncultured Acidimicrobiia bacterium, assembly GCA_937890445.1. Taxonomy (GTDB): domain Bacteria; phylum Actinomycetota; class Acidimicrobiia; order Acidimicrobiales; family SZUA-35; genus JAHECQ01. The sequence continues at coordinate 2,316 of CALACD010000276.1, forward strand.
TCGGTCTCGACGTGGTCTTTCCGGCTTCGTTCGTCGGCACCGTGGTCAATGGGCTGACGAGGCGGGACACCTCGGTTGCCGTTGCCGGAGGGATGTTCGCAGCATTGGGTCTCACTCCCTATCTGCCGGCCGGTCTCCCGATCCTGATCGCGGCGCTCGCTGCGATTCCGGCGTTGCTCGTTGCGCCGACGAGACTTCGAGGGTCCGACGATGACACCGAAGCGGGGCTGGCATGACCATCTATGGTCTCCTGGGCTTCGTGGTCGGCCTGTTCGCCCTGCGCATGTTCGGCGGTTTCGGGCTCAGCAGTCTGATCGGTGAATCGGAGTCGTGGCAACGATTGTTGGGCCTGATTCCGCTGGCTCTGGTGTCGGCCGTGGTCGCCATCCAGGTCGGAACGACCGGGGGAGAGCTGGTCTTCGATGCCCGCGTGGTCGGCATCGCGGTGGCAGCGGTGATGTCGAAACGGGGCCTTCCCATGGCAGCCGTGGTGGTCCTCGCGGCGGCCGCCACGGCCGGCACTCGAGCCCTGGGCTGGGGCTGACGAATCCTCAGGCCGACGCCCAGGTCGCCAGTCCGTCCCCGGTGAGTTCGCTCACGACGTCGCGGTTGGCCAACGCCATCAAGATCGCTTCCCCGGTGCCACGAATCTCGGGTCCCGAGCCATGAGACCAGTCGAGGTCGCAAGCAACGAGGCGAACGCCCTCGAGGGTCGGTCGGTTCGGGATCAACGTTGCGGCCATCTTGTGGGTGGTCAGGAACTCGAGGGCGGCCCGGAGCACTTCGGGATCGAGGGTACCGTCGAGCCCCAGCGGCCGTCGTAGGTCTTGGGTGTGGATGGCCACATCGGTCATCGTCATCGCTTCGGGAAACATCGGAAGCGGCGCAGACTTGGCAGCCTTGGTCCGCAGGTCGCGCACGACGTCGGCCGCCGATCGCTCCAGTTGCGGAGCCGCCATCGAGATGGAGACACGATCGAAGTCGAACTTGTTCTTCACCATGTGGAGAAACATCGAACCCAGCCCGACCTCGACGAAACTCGTCAGGTGGGCGAGCACGCCACGAGCCGTCCACTCGTCGCACAGGCTCGGCATCTCGAGTTGCTCGGGCGACAGCCCGTCGATCAGATCCGCGAAGTCGGTGCGAGCCTCGGCTGCCATGGCCCAGGTGGCCATCTGCTAGATCCGTTCGATGATGATCGCCGGGGCCATACCCCCAGCGGCGCACATGGTGATCAGCCCGGTCTGGAGATCCTGACGTTCGAGCTCGTCGAGCATGGTACCGATCAGGACCGAGCCCGTGGCACCGATGGGGTGGCCGAGGGCCATGGCTCCACCGTTGACGTTGACCTTGCTGCGATCCAGATCGAGATCGCGCATGAACTTCTCCGATACGACGGCAAACGCCTCGTTGATCTCGAACAGATCGATGTCGTCCACCGTCATGCCGGCCTTGGCCAGGACCTTCCGGGCGGCTGGTACCGGCGCGTTCAGCATGAGGGTGGGATCGTCACCCATGTTGGCGATGGCGACGACGCGTGCGCGGCCCGTCCACCCTCGAGATCTGGCGTAGTCGGGGCTGGCCAGCAACAGGGCGGCCGCACCATCGACGACGCCAGACGAGTTGCCGGCATGGTGTACGTGCTCGATGACCAGATCGGGATACTTCTTGGCAACGAGTTGACGGAACGTGGTCCCCTCGTCGTCGAGCGGATGATCTGCCAGGCCGATGAAGCTGGGGGCCAGCTTGGCCAGGCTGTCTGCTGTGGTCCCGGGCCGGGGGAACTCCTCGCGATCGAGAGCGACCGTGCCGTCGGGATTCAGCACCGGGATCAGGCTCCTGGAAAAACGTCCTTCCTCGATGGCGCGGGCTGCCTTGGCCTGGGAGTCCGCGGCATGGGCGTCCAGGGCCTCTCGCGAGATGCCCTCGAGGGTGGCGACGGCATCGGCGGCCACTCCCTGATGAGGTTGGGGGTGGATGTCCTCGAGATGTTCGTTGAGCGCACCCAGCCGCAGCGCGCCGGTCTTGGGCAGCGACATCATCTCGGTGCCACCTGCGATGACCAGATCTTCCAGTCCGCTCATGACCATACCGGCGGCCATGTTGACGCTGGTGATGCCGGAACCGCAGAAGCGATCGAGGGTGACACCGCTGGCCTTGATGTCATAGCCGGCATCGAGGGCGGACATGCGGCCGATGTCGCCACCTTGTTCAGCGACCTGGGCGCTGGTCCCCCAGATGATGTCATCGACCTCGGAGGTGTCGAGATCGTTTCGCTCGGCCAGGGCGGCCAGAACGGTGGCTCCCAGATGCTGAGGATGGAGATGGGACAGCGAGCCCTTTCCTCGCTTGCCGATCCCACGCGGCGTTCGGCAGGCGTCGATGATCAGTGCGTCGTTCACAGGGGGCTCATTTCGTCGTGGACCTGGCCAAACCGTAGAGGGCTCCAGAGCCCCCTGCCATTCCACTCAACCCCGAACGTGCCGACGATGGCGAGACGACGTGTCGGTCCCGAGTCCAGGAAGGTCGAGGGGGGAGTAGGCCCGGCCGACCGAAGGGACGGCCGGTGCGGTAGTCTCCAACGGATCCCTAACCCATCGACCACTGCGGTCGCCACGAGAGGAACTTCCCGATGGCCTTTGAGCTGCCAGCCCTTCCGTACGCCATGGACGCCCTTGCGCCCCACATCTCGGCCGAGACGCTCGAGTTCCATTACGGCAAGCACCACAACGCGTATGTGACCAACCTGAACAACCTGACCGCGGGCACCGACATGGCCGATGCCTCCCTCGAGGACGTCATTGCCAAGGCCGATGGTGGTTTGTTCAACAACGCTGCCCAGGTCTGGAACCACACGTTCTACTGGAACTCGATGAGCCCCACCGGCGGGGGTGCCCCGACCGGTGCCGTGTCCGATGCCATCAGCTCGGCCTTCGGTTCCTACGACGATTTCCGGGCCAAGTTCGTCGAAGCCGCCATGACCCAGTTCGGCTCTGGCTGGGCCTGGTTGGTCGATGCCGGCAACGGACTCGAGATCATGAAGACGGCCAACGCCGACCTGCCGATGGCTCATTCCGCCAAGGCACTGTTGACGGTCGATGTGTGGGAGCACGCTTACTACATCGACTATCGCAATGCTCGCCCCACCTACCTCAACACCTTCATGGACCATCTGGTCAACTGGGACCACGTCGCAGCCCAGATGTAGTCGATCGGGGACCCTGTCCCCACGATTCGATGCGTTTCTGGCGTCGTGAGCTGTCGTGGACGACAGCTAGCGACGCCAGAAGCCGTTTTGGGGTCAGCGATCGGGGGTGTCGTCCTCGTTGTCGAGGTGGAGCAGCAGGCCGGGGCGGGACACGAAGTAGACAGCAACGACCAGCAGGCAGCCTCCCGCCGCGACGACCGTCGCCTGTGGGCCGAACGCATCCGATGCATAGCCCTGGAGGAGGGACCCGAGCGGGAAGGCGAGGGTGAAGCTCATGACCCGAGCCGACATGACCCGGCCCCGCATCTCGTCGGCCACGATCATCTGCACGGCAGTGTTGGTGGAGGCAATGACGGCCAGGAATCCGGCCCCGACACAGAGGAGCGCGATCAGCCCCAGCGGCCAGTTCGGTGCCAACCCGAAGGCAATGACGGCGACCGCATAGAACGGCAGGCCGTAGCCGACCACCGCCGAGCGCGGAACCCGGGTATCCCAGGTCGAAAGGGCCGGAGCCACCAGCACCGCTCCGAGGCCGACCGCGGCGGCCAGCACTCCCAGGACCCGAGGGCCGGCGTCGTAGACGTCCTCGGCGAACACGACGGTGAACTGTGTGACCGGATTCCCGAAGAAGGCGACCAGGACGGCGGACAGCATGCTGATGAGGATGCCGGTTCGATGCCGGATGTAGCCCAGGGCCTGACGGAACTCGGTGACCACGCCCGCTGCCACCCGCTCGCGTCGTTCGACGACCTCGGGGCGCACCATCCAAAGGGCACCGATGACGGCCAGGAACGAGACGCCGTTGAGGAAGAACGCGGTACCGGGTCCAGCCGTCGCCAGCAGGAGACCGGCCAGGGCCGGGCCGAGAGCCCGAGAGGCATTGAACTGGGTCGAATTGAGCGTGATGGCCGACGACAGGTCGGCCTTTGGAACGAGGGAGGGCACGAAGGCCTGCCAACTGGGGATCATGATGCCGCTGAACACCCCGGTGAGTGCCGTGAGGGCGAGAATGAGCAGCGGATCATGCCACCCGAGCGCCCATGCCGCCCACAGGGCGAACGCGGCAATGGCCATGGCGAATTGGCTCGCCATCAGCACCAACCGACGATCGCGTCGGTCGGCCAACGAACCGCCCACCGGGCCGAGCAGGAACGAGGGAGAGAACTGGGCGAAACCGGCCAGACCGACCCACAACGCCTTGCCGGTCAGTTCGTAGAGGACGAACGGAACCGCGAGGTTCTGCAGCCAATTGCCGGTGTTCGAAGCCAGCGCGCCGGCGAAGAAGATGCGAAAGTCCCGCTGCCGAAACGCTCGCATGCCGTGACGAAATCCGATGGGCTGATCTCCGATGCCAGTGCCTCCTGGCCCCCCGAGGTTACGAAGGGGTACGTCCTTGGGTGGTTGCCCGGGTCTCGACTGCTTGGTCATTGAAGGTCTGGTCCCCGGGGCGCTCTGGTGCTGCTCACGTTAACGTCAGCTCTTGGCCCGGCCCAGTTGGTCTGCCGTTGATTCGGTCACAGCCTCGGCCGTCCGACGCCGAGATCGGCAACGCTGCGACAGGGCGCGACCTAGCCGGGACTCCATCGATACACGGCCTCGACCGCACCGCCCATCAGCATGGCCCGTTCGCTCTCGTTAAGTCGGTCGGTTGTTCGGAACGGTTCGACCCCCTGCTCGTAGGAGAGGAAGGCAACGGCCCGTGTCCAGTCGGTACCCCAAAGGCACCGGGCCAACCCGAAGGCGTCGAAGAGTTGTTCGAGCGGCGGCCAGAGGTCCTCGAACGGGTAGCCGGCATGAGACAGCGTGCACGCACCCGTGATCTTCACGGCCACGTTGTCGAGTTGCGCCAGCGCCACCACCTTGGCCAGATCGGCGAACGGTTCAGCAGGAATGGGTGGTTCGAACGGCTGGGTCATGCCGACATGATCGAGGACGAGCTGGGTCTCGGGATGAGCTGCAGCGAATGCACCGAACCGTTCGAGATTGCCCCACGCCAGCATGTTCACCGGCAGACCATGATGAGCTGCCGCCGACAGGATGCGGTCGACCCCCGGGTGCCCCTCCTCGCCGCCGAGCCCTCGGGACAACATGATTCTTGCCCCCACCGCTCCTGGGGTTGCGGCCCATTCCTCCATCTCGGCCTCGATGCGATCGCTGGCCGGGTCGAAAGGGCGGATGATGGCGAAGCGATCGGGATGGCTGGCTTGAACCTCGATCGCATAGCTGGCGTCGTACCGATAGAGGATCCACGGGGAGATGAGCAAGGCTCCATCCACGCCGATGTCGTCCATGGCGGCGACCAGTTGGTCACCAGTGACCTCGGGTGGACCGGGCAAGACCCCCGTCCAGGGCCGTGCTGGTTGGTCGCGTTCGTAGGCATGGACCTGTGCGTCGATGATGGCCATGACGCAGCCTCCCACGCATTTGCTTTCCGCGCCTGACGCGTGCGGTACGCAGCAAGGATCGACCGACTGCGGTCAGGCGCCGATGAAGTTGGCGGGCCGCTTCTCGAGAAAGGCGGCGCAGGCTTCCGCGTGATCGGCAGTGTTGGCCGCAACCCCCATCGGCCCGGTGACCAGATCCAGCGCGCCGAGCAGGTCGGTGTGCTGTGACTGGCGAACGACCTGTTTCATCATCCGGATCGCCACCGCCGGGCCGGTGGCCAACCGGTGGGCGAAGGCGTGGACCTCGTCGACCAATGTCTCGTCGGCGATGACCTTGGTCACGATGCCCAGCCGCTCGGCCTCGGCCGCGTCGATGAG
>CALACD010000277.1 GCA_937890445.1 uncultured Acidimicrobiia bacterium
GAATCTCCGGGCTTCTGGCTGTGCACCTCGGGCACGACCGGGTTGCCCAAATTGGCCATGCACCGCCACGGCGACATCCAGGCCACCTGTCAGACGTACGCCGATCAGGTCCTCTCGATCACGCCCGACGACCGGTTCTTCTCGGTTGGCCCCATGTTCCATGCCTACGGCCTCGGGAACTCCCTGACCTTTCCCCTGTCGGTCGGCGCCACATCGATCCTGGAACCGACGCGTCCCCCGACCCCGGCCCGTGTGGCCGAGATCGTGACCACCGAACAGCCGACCCTGTTCTTCTGCATCCCGACGTTCTACGCCGCGCTGACCAACTCGGATCTACCCGATGAGACCTTCGCCACCGTCCGCTTCGGTGCCTCGGCAGCCGAATCGCTTCCGGCCGAGACGTTCACTCGCTTCCGGGAACGTTTCGGCGTGACCATCTTGGACGGCATCGGATCGACCGAGATGTTGCACATCTTCCTCTCGAACACCCCGGCCATGCAGCAGCCCGGTACCAGCGGAGTGCCGGTTCCCGGCTACGAGGTGCGCATCATCGACGAGGCCGGCAACGACTGTCCGGACGAGGTGCCGGGCCAGTTGATCGTACGAGGCGAGTCGGCGGCTGTCGGGTACTGGTGCCGCAGCGACACGACTCGATCCACCTTCCACGGTCCTTGGGTCCACACCGGCGACCTGTACGTGCGGTCGGTCGATGGCTTCCACACGTATCTCGGTCGCACCGACGACATGCTCCGCGTCGGGGGCGAGTGGGTGTCGCCGGCCGAGGTCGAGGGGGTTCTGATCGAGCATCCCGGGGTGCTCGAGGCCGCCGTCGTCGGCGAACGCGACGACGGCGGCATTCTCCGCCCGATCGCGTACGTGATCGCCGTCGGCGAGGAGCCCACGACGGGCGAGGCGCTCGAGGCATGGTGCCGCGACCGCCTCGCGGGCTACAAGCGACCCAAGCGCTACACCTTCGTCGAAGAACTGCCCAAGACGGCGACCGGCAAGATCCAGCGCTACCGGCTGCGAGAGCCGTCCTAGAGGCCAGGGCCCACGGTTCTCCTCGCCTGCCGACAGGACGCGCACTAGGTTGCAAACGGGACCGACGACAGAAGATCCAACAGGGGAGTATCAGATGGGCACCACCATGAAGGGCCACGACGCCGTCGCACAGGCGCTGGTCGACCAAGGAGTCGACACCGTTTTCGGCGTGCTGGGCGACGCCAACCTGTTCATCGGCGATGCCCTGATGCGGTTGCACGACGTGCACTACGTGGCCGCCACCCACGAAGCGTCGGCCGTCATGATGGCACAAGGTTTCACCCGCGCCACCGGTCGCCTCGGCATCGCCACCGTCACCCACGGGCCGGGCCTGACCAACACCACCACGGCCCTGATCGAAGGGGTGAAATCGGCAACGCCGATGGTCCTGCTCTCGGGTGACACGCCGACGCTCGACCTCCACCATCTCCAGAACGTCGGACAGCGGCAACTGGTCGAAGCGACCGGGGCCGGTTTCTGGCCGGTGCGGGGCCCGGAAACCATCGCCGACGATGTCGCAACTGCATGCCGTCTGGCCCGCGTCGAGAAGCGCCCCATCGTTCTGAACCTCCCGCTCGAATTCGAGTGGGAGGACGTCGACTACGAACCAACGACCCTCAACCTGGCCCTGGCACCATCGATCGCAGCCGACGACGAGGCCATCGACGCCGCTCTCGGTCTCATTGCCAGTGCCCGCCGTCCGCTGCTCCTCGCCGGTCGAGGAGCCGTGCAGGCCGATGCCCGAGACGCCATCGTTCGCCTCGGGCAACTCCTGGGTGCCCCGCTGTGCACGTCGTTGCTCGGCACCGGGTACTTCCGCGACGAGGAGTTCGACCTCGGTATCTTCGGCACGCTGGCCACGTCCTTGGCCTCGGAGGTGATGATGTCGGCCGACTGTGTCGTCACCTTCGGCGCGGCCCTCAACAAGTACACGACGCACGAGGGCACCCTGCTGGCCGGGAAGAAGGTCATCCAGATCGACACCGACGCTCGCCGGATCGGCTCGACCGTGCCGATCGATGTCGGCGTCCTGGGCGACGCTCGCCGGGTAGCCGAGACCATGGCCGATCTGTTGGAGGTCGCGGATCACGAACCATCCTCCTTCGCGTCGCCCGAGCTGCGAGATCGCATCGCCGCCCATCAGCCCGGCGGCTTCGACGATCTGAGCACCGAGCGAACCGTCGACCCTCGCAGCGCCGTGCTTCGCCTGGACGAGGTGTTGCCCCGGGATCGTACGGTCGTGGTCGATGCAGGCCGATTCATGCTCGACGCCCTCACGCTCCCGGTGCCCGACCCGCTGGCCCTGGTCACGACCCATGCCTACGGCTCGATCGGGCTGGGCATGGGGGCAACGGTTGGAGCCGCCGTTGGTCGTCCCGACCGACCGGCCGTGTTCATGGTCGGCGATGGTGGCTTCATGATGGGCGGACTGGCCGAGTTCCACACCGCAGTCCACAACGACCTGGATGTCATCGTCGTCCTTTTCAACGACGGAAGCTACGGAGCGGAGCACGTGCAGCTGGTGAACAAGGGAATGGACACCGGCCCATCGCTGCACCACTGGCCCGACTTCATCGCGGTGGCCACGGCGATGGGCGCCAACGCGGTGGCCGTTCGGAGCCTCGCCGACTTCACCCACGTCGAGAAGGCGGTCGTGCAACGAGAACTCGGCACACCCGTGTTCATCGAGATCGCCGTCGATCCCGACGTTGCCTCCCGTATCCCTCGCTGACCACCAGTCGATGCGGTTCGGTCGGCCCGAGCGCTCTAGCGTTGGCCCATGGCTGACGACTCCACCCCCGCTGTCTCCACCCCCGCTGTCTCGACCCCCGATGTCGCTGATCTTGTCGATGCACTGATCATCGGCGCCGGCGTCTCGGGCATGTACCAGTTGTACCGGCTGCGCGAACTCGGGATGCAGGTACAGGTCCTCGAGGCCGGTTCGGGTGTGGGTGGCACCTGGTACTGGAACCGCTATCCGGGTGCCCGGTTCGACAGCGAGAGCTACACCTACGGCTATTCGTGGTCACAGGAGCTCCTGGAGGAGTGGGACTGGAAGGAGCGGTTCTCGCCCCAACCGGAGAACCTGCGCTATCTCGAGACCGTGGCCGACAAGTTCGACCTGCGGCCCCACATTCGCTTCGATACCAGGGTGGCCAGCGCCCACTATGACGCCGAGCACAACGTCTGGCTCACGACCACCGACGATGGAGTGCAATTCCGATCGACCTTCCTGATCACGGCCATCGGCGCCTTGTCGGTCCCCGTTCTGCCCGCCATCGAGGGACGAGACCTCTTCGAAGGTCCGTCCTTCCACACCTCGAACTGGCCCAAGGAACCGATCGACTTCACCGGCAAACGGGTCGCGGTCCTCGGCACCGGCGCGACCGCGGTCCAGCTCATTCCCGAGGTGGCCAGGACGGCGGGAACGTTGACGATCTTCCAACGCACCCCCAACTGGTGCGCTCCGCTGCACAACGGGCCGATCGACCAGGCCGAGATGGACGACATCAAGGCCCGCTACACCGAGATCTTCGACACCTGCAACAGCACCTTCGCCGGGTTCGAGCACATCCCCGATCGCCGCAAGGCCCTGGAGTCGACGCCGGAGGAGCGCGAGGAACTTTGGGAGGAG
>CALACD010000278.1 GCA_937890445.1 uncultured Acidimicrobiia bacterium
CCAAGGATCCCAGTTCGTATCGGCCGGGTGCCGGCAACTCATCGGCGAACTTGTACCCCGGACCTCCGGTTCCGCTTCCTTGTGGGCAGCCGCCCTGGAGCACGAAACCCTGGATCACTCGATGGAACGTGAGGCCGTCGTAGTAGTGATAACGGGCCAGATTGACGAAGTTGTTGACGGTCTTGGGGGCCGCGATGGGATCGAGAGCGATGACGAGGGTCCCCATGTTGGTGACCATCTCGGCGGTGTAGCGCTTGGAGGGATCGATTCCCATCGGGAATTCTCCATCGAAGCTCCGCTGCTGGGGGCTCGATCCATCGGGGGCTGGCAGTTCGGGCACAGGTTTCTCCTGGATTGACGAACCGTCACTCTAAGTGCCCGAGCGAAGAGGTCGCTACCCCAACGCTCGGGCCGTTCTGCTCGGTTTCGGGTCCGGTCAGACGCCCTTGGCTGCCCGGAAGCCATTGGAAAGGTCGGCCAGAATGTCGTCGATCGACTCCAGACCGACGCTGAGGCGAACCAGGCCGGGGCTGACTCCGGTTGCCGCCTGTTCCTCGGGGGTGAGCTGGGAGTGCGTGGTCGAAGCGGGGTGGATGACGAGCGATCGCACGTCACCGATGTTGGCCACATGGCTGTGGAGTTCGAGCCCATTCACGAAACGTTCGCCGGCCTCCCGCCCTCCCTTGATGACGAACGACGGAACCGAACCGGCCCCCTTGCCCTGGGTGTACTTCTGTGCGTTGGCGTACCAGGGCGACGACGACAGACCGGCGTAGTTGACCGATTCGACCTCATCATGGGCAGCCAGCCACTCGGCGACGGCTTGGGCATTCTGCACGTGACGCTCCATGCGGAGCGAAAGCGTCTCGATGCCCTGCAGGATCAGGAAGGCGTTGAACGGGCTGATGGCGGCACCGATGTCGCGAAGCAGCTGGACCCGTGCCTTGGCGATGAACGAGCCAGCGCCCAACATCGGCCAGTACTGGAGACCGTGGTAGCTGGGGTCGGGCTGGTTGTAGTTCGGGTACCGGTCGGTGTCGGTGAACTCGAAGGAGCCACCGTCGACGATGATCCCACCGATCGAGTTTCCGTGGCCGCCCAGGAATTTCGTGGCCGAGTGGACGACGATGTCGGCGCCCCAATCGATGGGACGAATCAGGTAAGGGCTGGCAACCGTGTTGTCGATGACCAAGGGGACTCCCACCTCGTGGGCGACCGAGGCAACCCCTTCGATGTCGAGCACGTTGTTCATTGGATTGCCGATCGACTCGCCGTAGAACAGTTTCGTGTTGGGCCGCACGGCAGCCCGCCACGCGTCGAGGTCGTCGGTGTCGTCAACGAACGTCGTGTGGATGCCCATCTTCGGCAGCGTGTAGTGGAGCAGATTGTAGGTCCCGCCATAGAGAGCGGCACCGGCCACGATGTGGTCGCCTGCTTCGGCGATGTTCAGTATGGCGAGCGTTTCTGCTGCCTGGCCCGAGGCCACGGCCAGGGCGCCGGGGACGCCGGCTGCCGTTTCCGACAGTCCGTTCTCCAGCGCAGCGACTCTGGTCTCGAGCACACCCTGGGTCGGATTCATGATTCGGGTGTAGATGTTTCCCGGTTCCCCGAGGGCGAAGAGATTGGCGGCATGGGCCGCATCTCGGAACTGGAACGCCGTGGTCTGATAGATCGGCACAGCCCGGGCCCCGGTCGCGCTGTCGGGCTCCTGGCCGCTGTGGATCTGCCGGGTCTCGAAACCCCAACTGTCGGTAGCCATGTCGTAGTCCTCCTGGTGATTTCTCGCAACACTACGAGCAATTCCTGACAAAACCACAAGAGAATTGCGAGAATTCAGAGTCGGACGTACACGTCTTCGCTAGGAGCCGGTGTACACCCCGATGTAGGGCAGGTTCCGATAGCACTGCGCCACGTCGAGGCCGTACCCGATCACGAAGGCCGGCGGAATGCGGAAGCCGACGTAGTCGAGCTGTACTCGGGGGGCCTGTTGTCCCTCGCGCACCAGCAACGAACAGGTCCGCACCGAGGCCGGCCCCTGGGCCAACAGATGCTCGAGCAGGTACGTCATGGTCAGACCCGAGTCGATGATGTCCTCGACCAGGATCACATGTCGTCCGGCCACGGGAGCATCGAGGTCCTTGACGATTCGCACGATGCCACTGGACTTGGTGGCATCGCCGTAGGACGACACCGCCATGAAGTCGATCTCCACCGGACCGTCGATGGCGCGCATCAGGTCAGCAGTGAACAAGATGCTGCCCTTCAGGATGCCGACCAACAACGGGACACTGTCGGCGCAATCACGCGTGATCTCACGCCCCAGCGCAACGACCCGTTCCTGTATCTGGTCCGCCGTGATCAGGATCTCGCCCAGGTCACTCTCTGGCGGGTATGTCATGAAAGGACCTCGTGCCTTGTGTTCGGGTTCGTCGGGCGTGGCGTTGTCGCTTCCTAGGATCCGCTGAACTCGGCCTTGCCCGGCCCGTGCTCGAGGAAGCTCGTGATACCGGTCACGGCATCCTCGGTCTGGAACGAAGCCACGAACTCGCGCTTCTCGATGGCGATGGCTTCTTCGATGGTGGTGTGCAGTCCATCCATGATCGAACGCTTCACGTTGACCAGTGCCGCCGGCCCGCGGGCATACATCGCTGCCATCTCGAGCGCCTTGTCCAGGACCTCGTCATCGGGATACACCGCAGAGACCAGCCCGATCTCCAACGCCTCGGCGGCCTTGACCTGGCGACCCGTGTAGCCCAGTTCCTTGGCCTTCGTGACGCCCACCAGCCGGGTCAATCGTTGGGTACCGCCTGCGCCGGGAATGATGCCCAGGAGGATCTCGGGCTGGCCGAACACGGCGCTCTCACCACAAACCCGGAAGTCGGTTGCCATCGACAGTTCGCAACCACCGCCCAGGGCGAATCCTCGCACCGCCGAGATGGTGATCTGGGGGAGATTCTCGAGCTTGAAGTTGGCTTCGTTCAGCGGATCGACCATGGCTGATGGGTCCCGAAATCCATCGTTGACCGGAAAGGCAGCGATGTCGGCTCCGGCGGCGAAGAATCGATCGACGCCGGTGAGCACGACAGCTCGGATGTCGCTCCGACCCTCGAGTTCGGTGGCGGCTTCCACGAGCTCATGACCCACCTGGGCATTGAGGGCATTGGCTTTGGGTCGATCGAGACGGATCAACGCGACCTTGTCATGGTCGGTGGTCTCGATCGTGACGAATTCACCCATGGTTCGACTCCTGCTTCGGTGCTTGACGAAGCCACGAAGCTAGTCGGCACCGATCGAGGCAGCGAACCCGTCGAGGGTGGTTCCGACGTTCAGTCGACCAGAGCGGCCGGCACGTCTTGTTGCGCTGCATCGGCCAAGGCGCTGAGCAGTTCGATCGGGAACCTCAGCAACATGAAGTTGTAGACCTCGGTCTGATCGAGCCCGCTGGCGGCCGGATCGGCCAGCACGGCACAATCGGTGGCCACGGCAGGATCGGCCAGCGCCAGACGAACATCGTCGCTGTAGGTGGCAGAGGCCGGATCCAAGTCTCGTGTCGCAGCGTCGATGCGGTCGCCGCAGGCCACCAGCAGCGGCGACGCGGTTGCAGGGTCGATGGTTGCCACGCCGGCACCACTCTCGGCCACACCGGCCACGTCGTCACTCAACGCCAGCGCATCCGGAGCGGCGTCTCGAGCCTCGAGGTCGGCGTTGGCTGCTCCGGTCGTCTCGGAGCTGCCCGAAGCCGAATCCGTGGCCGCTCCCGGGTCGCGGGGTGGCACGGCACCGTCGGTGACCGATGAGCCGCAGGCCGAAGCAAGCAGACCCATCGCCACCAACAGTGCACCAACAGAACGAGAAGACGAACGCATGAACACAGTCTCGGCGGAGCGAACGCAACCTTGAGCACTGCGTCAGCAGCAACAGCACTGCGTCAGCAGCAACAGCACTGCGTCAGCAGCAACAGCACTGCGTCAGCA
>CALACD010000279.1 GCA_937890445.1 uncultured Acidimicrobiia bacterium
AGCTGTGTGGTTCCAGAGCTGTGTGGTTCCAGAGCTGTGTGGTTCCAGAGCTGTGTGGTTCCAGAGCTGTGGCGGTCGCCGTCAGGCCAGCCGGGTTCCCATCTCGACCACGAAATCGTGTGCGCTGTGATCGATGGAGTCTTGCGCCGCGTCGAGATGCTCGGCCACGACGGCAACGTGCTCGTCGCCAAAGGCAAGGCGAGGCCGGCGGGCAAGAATCCGTTGCAGTCGCCAGGCGACTCGATCGGCGCGGTGATAGTCGGTGGGAGTCCCGACCTCCAACACCCGGGTCAGATGACGGCCGAAGGAAGAGCGCTCCGATTCGTCGACCAACGGCAACATGGCCTCGAGCAGCGGTTCGATCTGTCCCAGGGCCTGCTGTATCTGCCGATCGTCGTCGAGGAGGAGCCGGCCATCGAGCAGCAGTTCCGGGCCCACGTGGGCAACGGCTCGGGCCGCGCCCCGGCGCAGGCCCGACACCATGAGGTCGCCGCGCAGGCCGGCCATGCGTTCGGTGAACCACACGTGGCCGTGGAACACGGCGTCGGTGCGATGGTGGAAGGCGATGCCGTCGTTGATCTCGTCGAGCGCGGAGGCGCCGAGCAGTCGGAAACCGCCCATGGCCGCCAAATCGGGAAGCGCGCTGCCCAACCAGAATCCGGGACGTTCCGGAGCGCAACGGGCCGCGACGGCGACGTGGCCGACGAAGTTCACGTCAGGGCGCCGTAGACGAGGGCCTTGAGTTCGGTGCGAATGGGGTAGGCCGAGGACGGCATCAGCTGTGTCAGCCCGATGACGGTGAGGGCTTCGGCCGGGTCGACCCAGAACACGGTCGATGCCGCCCCGCCCCAGCCGTACTCGCCGGGCGAGCTGGGCACGTTGGCTCGGGCCGGGTCGAGCATGACCGACCAGCCGAGTCCGAAGCCGATGCCCTCGTAGCTGGTCTCGCTGAACACGGCCTGGCCCATCGAGGCCAGATCGCCCCCGGTCGGCAAGTGATTCTGGGTGGCGAAGTCGAGCGTCTTGCGTCCCAGGATCCTGGCATCGTCCAGCCGGCCACCTCCGACCAGCATCTGGGTGAAGCGGTGATAGTCGGCAACCGTCGACACCAATCCACCGCCACCGGACAAGAAGGTGGGCGGCGAGCGGTAGGGGCTGTCGGGGCCGTTGCCGTCGATCTGGGCCATCGCGCCGCTGACGCCTTCGGGAACCCCGAACGGTGAGAGCAGCGGGTTCGCGAAATTGGGAACGAGTCGGTCCGCTCGGGCATCGTCGACCCAGAAACCCGTATCGACCATGCCGAGGGGTTCGAAGATGTTGGTGCGGAAGAACTCGTCGAGTGGCTGGCCGCTGATCAGTTCGACGAGGTGCCCACACACATCCGTGGCCACGCTGTAGCTCCATTGCGTACCCGGCGAGAACAGCAGCGGAACCTCGGCCAGCTTGGCGCACATGTCGGCCAGGGAGTTGCCCGGCATCCGTTCGATACCTTCGGCCCGATACATGGCGTCGACGGGGTGACGGCCCATGAAGCCATAGGTCAGGCCGGAGGTGTGCGTCAGCAGGTCCTTCACGGTCATCTCACGTTCGGGGAACGTGGTGGTGTAGTTGGTTGCTGTGCCGTCCTGCCACACCCGCAGATCGGCGAAGGCCGGGATGTAGGCCGAGACCGGGTCACCCAGTTTGACCAGGCCTTTCTCCATCAGTGACAACAGTGCGACCGACGTGACCGGCTTGCTCATCGAGAAGAAGCGGAAGATCGCGTCCTGGTCGTAGCCATTGGTCGACAGGTGGGCGATCTGGCCGTGTCGACTGATGAGCAGCGTGTATCCCGGATAGCGCCCGGCGTCGACGTAGCGGTCGGCGATGAAGGCATCGATCGCAGCCAGGCGAGCCGGATCGAATCCGAGTTCGGCAGGATCGCCGACGACGAGAGAGGTGGGGGTCGACATCGAGCGTCTGTCAGCGAGTGGCGACGACGGTGCGACCCTTGACCTTGCCAGCCAGAATGGGACCCGCCAGCGCCGCCACCTCGGCCAACGGCACCTCGGTCGTCATGGCGTCGAGTTTGGCGGTGTCCACCACCTCACCGATCCGGTTCCAGACCGTGGCCCGTTCGTCGGCCGGCGCCATCACCGAGTCGATGCCCAGGAGGTTCACGCCCCGGAGCAGGAACGGGATGACGGTGGTCGGTAGACCGCTCCCTCCGGCAAGACCGCAGGCGGCAACGGAGCCGCCGTAGCGCATCTCGGCCAGGACGTGGGCCAGGGTGTCGCCGCCGACGGCGTCGATGCAGCCGGCCCAACGCTCGGACAACAACGGTCGGGAGGGGCTCTCGGCCAACTCGGCCCGATCGATCACTTCGCTGGCACCGAGGGCCATGAGTTCGTCGGAGTTCTCGAGCCGGCCGGTGGATGCCACGACGTGATGGCCGGCCAAGCCGCCCCACAGGACCCCCGAGCTGCCGACGCCACCGGACGAGCCCGTCACCAGCAGCGGCTCACCCGGGGTCAGCCCATGCGCCTCGAGCGCTACCAGGGCCTGCATCGCGGTGAAACCGGCGGTGCCCACCGCCATTGCCTGGCGAGTCGACAGCGCGTCGGGGACCTTCACCAACCAATCGCCTTTCACCTTGGCCCGGCTGGCGTAGCCGCCCCACCAGATCTCTCCCACTCGCCAACCGGTGAGGGCGACTCGATCACCAGGGGAGAAGCGGGCGTCGTCGCTGGACTCCACCACCCCGGCCAGATCGATGCCGGGAATGTGGGGGTACTCACTGACCAGGCGACCGATGCCCTGCAGGACCATGCCGTCCTTGTAGTTGAGCGACGAGTACTCGACGGCGACGGTGACATCGCCGTCGGGCAGACGATCGTCGTCCACTTCGGTGACGACACTGGTGACGACGGGCTTGCCGTCAGGGCCGTCGGATTGTTCGAGAAGGAGCGCATTGAACGTCATGGAGGTGAAGCTTGGGACCAATCGGGGTCGAAGCGCAAGACGAGAGCGACGACCCGCTAAGTTGGGTCGAGCGGAGCAACAGGGGTGTCGATGACCAAGCACATCTTCGTAACAGGTGGAGTCGTGAGTTCGCTCGGCAAGGGGCTCACCGCCTCCTCGTTGGGACGGTTGC
>CALACD010000280.1 GCA_937890445.1 uncultured Acidimicrobiia bacterium
TCAGCAACAACGAGTTGCAGCTCCAGCTGTGGCCGATCGGTGATCTGCGAACCGGTCAGCTGCGCGGCATGGAGGCCTCGGTGCGCTGGAACCACCCGCAACGGGGTCTGATGGCGCCGGCCGACTTCCTCCCGCTCGCAGTCAACGCTGGTTTCGCCACCCAGATCGACGAATGGGTCGTCTCGGCTTCGATCCGGCAATTCGCAGCGTGGGTGGATGCCGGCCTGCCGGTCCAGGATCTCGAGATGGCCTTCAACCTGACCACCGAGATGTTCCTCTCGCCCCGGTCACGCCAACTGATCTCGACCGAGCTCACCAACAACGATCTGCGACCCGTGAACTTCCGGGTCGAGGTGCCGGAGTCGGTGCTGCGGAGCGACGGGACGGTTCTGCGAGAGGTCTTCGACACGTACCGGTCGATGGGAATGCCGGTCACGCTCGACCGTTTCGGCTCCGATTATTCGAATCTCGACCGGCTTCCGAGATTCGCCATCGACGCCGTCAAGATCGATCTGGCACTGATCTCGGACCTCTCGAATCGGCTTTCGAGCCGCGCTCTGGTGTCATCGCTGATCACCTTGGCACAGACCGCCGGTCTGCGGGTCGCGGCCGCTGGTGTCGACGACGAACTGTTGCGGGACCAGGTCGTCGAGCTTGGCTGCGTCCAGGGCCAGGGCCAGGGGCTGTGGCTTTCGGGCGCCATCGATCCCCACGAGTTCGCCGAGCTACTCGGGGATCGCTACCTGATCGAGGCTGGTTGACACCGGAGTCGGCCTAGCCTGAGACGCATGGCAGATCTGCGCCCTGGCGTTGCCGGCGTGATCCTCGCAGCCGGTGGCGGAACCCGCTTCGACGGGCCGACCCACAAGCTCCTGGCCCCGTTCCGGGGGAGAGCCGTGATCGATTGGGTGTTCGATGCCGTCGAGACCGCGGGGTTCAACCAAACCTACGTCGTCACCGGGGCGGTCGACCTCGGGGCCGTGTTGCGGCCGACGCACACCATCGTGGAGGCACCGGATTGGGTTGACGGGCAGTCACGAACGATCCAGGCCGCCATTCGCCAAGCCGATCGTGACGGTCACGATGCCATCGTGGTGGGGCTGGGCGACCAGCCGTTGGTGCCGGCCTCGGCCTGGCGGTCCGTCGGAGCTGCTGCCGGGACGATCGTCATCGCCTCGTTCGACGGTGACCGACGCCCGCCGGTCAAGTTGCACCGAACGGTTTGGGACCTTCTACCTTCATCAGGTGACTTCGGCGCACGTAGTCTGATGCGGCAACGGCCCGAGTTGGTTTCCGAGATACCGTGCACCGGGAACCCGGCTGATATCGACACCACAGAGGATCTGATCAAATGGAGCTGACAAACGAGTTTGTGATCGAGCGTCCCATCGAGGAGACGTGGAGGATTCTGAACGATCTGGAATTCATCGCCCCTTGTATGCCCGGCGCCCAGCTGACAGAGATCGAGGGCGACGAGTACCGTGGCCAGGTCAAGATCAAGGTCGGCCCCATCACTGCCGGCTACAAGGGCAAGGCGAGCTTCATCGAACAGGACGCGGTCAACAAGATCGCCAAGCTGAAGGCCGAGGGCAGAGATCCCCGTCAGGGCAACGCCAACGCCACGGTGACGGCGACGATGACGCCGGCCGGCGACGATGCCACCACGGTGAACATTCACACCGACCTGGCCCTGAGCGGAAAGATCGCCAGTTTCGGGCGCGGCGCGATCGAGGATGTGTCGAAGAAGATCCTCGGTCAGTTCACCGACAATCTGCGGGACAAACTCGCCGAGGGCGCAACCGTCTCCGGCGACGAAGCTGCTCCTGGGAACGAAACTGCTCTTGGGAACGAAGCCGCGGTCGGCGACGAAACCTCGCCGGCCGAAGCAGTGGCAGCC
>CALACD010000281.1 GCA_937890445.1 uncultured Acidimicrobiia bacterium
ACAAGGCGCTACGTGAGGTCGTCACACGCGCAAACGTTGCCTGACGCGGCACTAGCAATCGCGCGCACGGTCGACAGCGCCCATGCCGCACATATCGAGATCGCCGTGGCGCGGGCATCGTCGTCATCGGTACGCACTGGTTCTACCCGAGTCGGGTGCTCGAAATCGCAGCGGGAGAGCCGAAGGGCGTCATATGGCGACGAGGCGGACTGACGCGTTGAGCGTCTGGAGCAGGTGTCGGAGGTCGGTTGGGTCGGAGGTGATGAGGGCGGTGGGGCCGGTTTGCGATCGGGCAGCGGCGACCAGGGCGACGGAGGCGTCGACGATGTCGGCCGTTCCGGCGCGTCCGCACAACAGCCCGGTCGCGCGTGCCAGCGATCCTTCGAGCGGTACCTCGTCGCAGTGGGTCAGTGCTCGGGAGAGGAGGGCCTGGCGGCTCCCATCGCGCCATGCCTGTGCGACGACGCCAGCGGGCACGGACACCTGCGCCGAGTCGTCGGCGGCGTTGCGGAGCATCGCCCAGACCGTGCGGTCGTTGCGATCCAGCGCGATCAGTGCGCCGGTGTCGAGGACGAGTGTGGTCATCCGTCGACGAGGGCGCGCGCGGCTGCGAGTTCTTCGTCGCTGAAGGTACCGTGCTCGCGTTCCCACGCGGCGACCACGTCGCGGAGGCCACGCGTTGCAAGCTGGCGACGGGCAGCGTCGGCGAGCCAGGCGGACACGTTCTGCTCGTCGGCCTCGGCGGCCTCGCGGACGGCGATGGCGAGCTCTGATTCGATCGAGACGGTGAGGCGTTCGACGGTCATGACGTGATCATACTTCGTCATACTAGGTGGAGCAACGCTCATTGCCCAAGTTCGAGCGTTGCAGTCAGCACGCGGTTCGGGCCCCCGCCACCATTTTCCCTGATCAGAGGCCTGCACTTTCGGTGCGGGCCTCTTTCGCGTCCCTTCGGCGTGTGAGATCTCACCCAGATCTCACACGCTGTCGATGATCTGTGGCCCGGATCGCCGCTGGTCAGAGCCTCGAAGGTCGTCCGGCGACCTTCGGGTTGGCTGCCCGACGAGGCAGCGGTTGGGTCGACGACGTTTGGAATGCTTGGGTGTCGGCCTGGGTGTGTGAGTGGTCATCGCTGGCTTCCTTGCCGATTGCGGGCTACAGAGACCATCCACTCGGTGATAAGCGTCGCGACGCTCTGGTCGATGGGTCGGCGTGCTCGGTTCTCGTAGGTGCGGAGCGATGCTGGGGCGGTCTCTTTGCGCAGCAGGTGGGTGAGGTCGTCGACGATGTGGCCGATGAAGGGGGTGGGGACGAGCTGTCCGATGAGGTTGATGTCTGCGGGGTCGACCTGGAGGTCTTCGCTCCCGGTGATGGCCAGGATGGGCGCCTGGGCTCGGCGGAGCGCGTTGCAGGGTTCGTAGGACATGAACTCGCGAAGCCACTTGGCGTTGAGCTTTGCGAACCGGATGCGGACGACGTCTTCATGTGATCGCTCGATTCCTGCAAGGCGCTTTGACTGGATCCGCTCCATGTCTCGGCCGACGAGCTTGGTGAGGTATTGGACCGGTTTGGGCAGCGTTGATGCGATCTGGGCCGCCTGCCATGTGAGGAGGTCGCGGCCGTTTTGGGCGGTGCCGGCGAGAAGTGCAGCGCCAGCGAGTTGGCTGTTGCTGGCGAGTTTCGACGCGATGATCGCACCCTCGCTGTGCCCGATCACGAAGACCTGGCCCGGGTCGACTTCCGGGCGGGCCCGGAGCGCGTCGAGTGCGGCTTGGGCGTCTGCGATGTTGTCGTGGAAGCCGGTGGCGAGGTAGTCCCCGTCGCTGCTGCCGACGCCGCGTTTGTCGAAGCGCAGCGACGCGATGCCGCTGGCTGCGAGGTGGGTTGCGAGTTCTCCCATGATGTTGATGGCGAGGTGTTGGGAGTTGGAGTTGCGGTCGATGGGCCCGGACCCACTGATCAACAGCGCCGCAGGGCCAGGCGAGGTGCGCGGGATCGTGAGCGTTCCCTCGAGCGAGAGTGATCCCGAGGGGAAGGTCAGTTCGATGTGGTCGGTCATTGGCATGAGTGTCTAGGTGTTCGCCTGACGCAGGGTGTTGGCGACTTTCATCATCAGCTTGAACGCTCGGGCGGGTTTGTGGAGGTCGTTGAGCGTGCCGACGATGTGGCAGCCGAGGGCAGGTGCGTAGAAGGTGAAGGAGTTGGTGGCTCCGGAGTGGCCGATGAGTTCGGGGAGTTGCCGGAAGCCGGTCATCCAGCGTGGGAGTCGGTATCGCATGACGCCGTAGCCGTAGTCGACGGGGAAGAAGAGGCGGTTCCAGCGACGCATCTCGGCGATGTGGCGGGGGTCGAAGAGTTGGCCCTGGTGGTAGGCGGCGGAGAATCGGAGTTGGTCGTCGAGGGTCGAGACGATGCCGCCGGCTCCTCGCTCCGATGCGAGCGCACGACGGAGATCGAGCGGCTGACCCTTGTGATGCAGGCGTTGGGGAGGGTTGCCTGGTGAGTGCGACTCGTCGTCAGCGGCGTAGGTGCCCGTAAGGCCGAGCGGTGCGGCGATGCGTTGGTGTACGGCCTCGGCGTAGGTGGTGCTGGTGGTGGTCTCGATTATTGCGGTGAGGAGTTGGTAGTTCGTGTCCGAGTACGCCGATCGTCTGCGGTTGCGATCGCCGGGCGGGAAGTTCGCGCCCTTCGTGCGGGCGATGTCCACGATGTCAGCGACGTCGTAGGAACGGTCGCGGTTCTGTTTGAAGTCTTCCTCGAGGCCGCCGGCGAAGTAGTCGGCGAGGCCCGAGGTTTGATGGAGGAGGTGGCGGACATCGAGTTCGCCGGTGTGGTCGGTCCCGTCGTGGCGATGGAGACCGACCAGGTCGAGGTCGGGAAGGAGGCCCACCACCCGATCCGACAGATCGAGACGCTGTTCGTCGACGAGCTGCATGATGATGGTCGCTGTGAACATCTTGGTGATGCTGGCGATGAAGTACGCATCGGCCGGTTCGGCGGCATCGGCGGCGACCCGCAGATTGATCGAACCGTCGTCGGATTGCACGCCGAGCATTGCCGAGTGCATGTGGCGTTTGCCGGCTGCGCCGTCGGCGAGGTCTTGGAGGCGTCCGACGAGGTCTGGTTGGGCGAGGCTGCTGCGTGCGTTCATGACTGTGTCCTGACTCGGTCGTTGCGGCGGAACAGGCTGGTCTGGTCGGTGGTCTCGTTGCCGTCGCGGATGTGGGTGATGTTGTCGAACCGGAAGGCGATGGAGTCGCCGTCGCCTCGGTTGTGGTGGTTGTTGGAGGCGGGGGTGTCCTGGACCTGCATGTGGAGGTGGGGTTCGAGGCTGTGGCCGGAGTTGCCGCAGCGGCCGATCATGTCGCCGGCCTGCACCTGGTCGCCGACCTCGACGGCCACAGACCCACTGCGCAGGTGGGCGAGTTGGACGTAGAGATCGGTGCCGAATTCGATGACGACGACGTTGCCTGCGTAGTTGTCGTGCGCGGTTTCACCGATGCGTTGGTCAGGTTGATCATCCTGGGCAGCGACGACGGTGCCGTCGGCGGGGGCGAGCATCGGTCGGCCCCAGCAGTAGTACGAGGTCAGGTCGTTGGGGTCGCCGGAGTAGGTGCGGTCGTCTTGTTCGATGACGAAGTCAACGGCGTAGTTCTGGTCGGCGAGAGGAGTCCAATGATGGGTCACGAGTGAGCTTCGTCCCGCCGATGGGACGTGCCATTCGCCGTCGAACGGCGCCTCGATGGTGACTGCGTCCTCGGCACTCGAGTTGTAGTGGACCTGGACGAGCTGGAACCCGAGGAACGCAACGGTCACGGCCACGACGACGTTGAGTGATCTCGAGACCGTCTTCGTTGGGAGCAACTGCAGCGGGACGAAGACGAACAGCGGCGCCACGACGAGGAACCGTTGCATGGTGGGGCTGGGCAGGCCCCCGGCCTCGATATCGAGGAGCGCGATGTCGGCTGCGAAGACCACGAGGATCGCCAGGGCGAATCGCAGGGCGAGCTGTGCCAGCGCCGGCCGGTTGGCCGGGTCGAGCAGGCCCTTGACGAGCGTGGTGTTCAATCGGCCCTGTTTGGCTGCGATGGCCCGGTGGGCGAGTGTGGCGCCGGCGACCGCTGCCGGGGCGAGAAGGAGGAGCTGGTAGGTCTGGCCGGTCAGCCAGGCGCCGGTGGCGATGATCAGCAAGGCGACGGCGAGTGTGCGGCGGGGCCAGCGCCGTGATCGTGGGGAAGTCACGTCGGACGGCCGCGTCGCGGACGATGTCGGTCCGTGAGGTGGGGTTGGTGTTGCGACTTGTGGGGGGATCTGGGTGTCGGTCATGTCGGCTTCCTTGTGATGGGTTGGTATCGGCGGTCGGCGGTTGTGTCAGCTGTTCGGCGTGCCGGACCGTTGGTGGTCGATGGCTGCGTCGATGGCCTGGTCGAAGGGCACGGTGACGTCGACGGGGATGCCGATGGCTTCGTGGTTTGTGCCGTCGAGGTCGGTGTAGTTCTCCATGGAGATGGTGAGTTCGGTGCCGTCGGGGAGGGTCCAGTCGATGGCGTCGGAGAATTCGCCGAAGGACGGGTTCCCGACGATGGTGGCGTCGGCGACTTCGGCCATGGCGAGGGTGAAGGCTTCGGCGGCGCTGGCCGTGATGGGTGAGGTCAAGACGGTCACCTCGCCATCGAAGAAGACACTCTGGGGTTCGACGTCGATGGTCTGCACGAACGGGTCGGGCTGGGCGTGGGCCCACTTGCGGTAGGCGGGGGTGGTGTCTTCGACGAAGTAGCCGGCGGCGAGTACCGCAGTCGCCGCGTCGAGGGCGGCGGCAAGCGCGTCGCGGTCGGCGGCGGCATCGTCTTGGCCGCTGATGCCCTCGAACGCAACCATGATCAGGTAGCCAGTGTCGGCGTCGAGTCGGCCCCATGCGACGGAACCGGTTTCATCGGTGGTGGCGTCGTCGATGCGGGCGATGGTGCGGTCGAATTCTTCGCCGATTGCCGCCTCGAGTTCGTCGAGCGTGGTGACGTCGGTGAGCCCGAAGGCGTCGATGTCGGGGTCTATGTCGAGGTCGTCGAGGGTGGTGTGGCCGTCGCCCAGTTCCACCAAGACCGAGGTGAGGGACTGGTCGAACGAGTCGGTGTCGATCTCAAAGGCTGAGCGGATGTCGGTGACCGCTTCGGTCCAGTCGAGTCCGCGCTGGTCGAAGAACGGGTAGTGGGTGGTGAAGAGTTCATCGAGCGCTGTGACCGTCTCGTCAGCGGCGGTTTTGCAGCTCAACGACCCGGCCATGGGGACGAGTCGGTAGTCGGTGGTCGGGCCGACGAGGTCGAGGGTGATGACGCCGTCGTCGCTGGCGTGATCGACGGGGAGATGGTTGTCGAACCTGTCCCCGACCACACATGTAGACGAGGTGACGAAGTGTGGGGTGATCTCGTCGCCGCTGACGTGGAGGACCGTGCCGTAGCCGGCCATCTCGAACCAACCATCAGGCAGGACCAGCGTGCTGTTGTTGACCGGGTCGAGGAGCGGCCGGTCGGTGCCGGGATTGTCGACAGACACCGAACTGCCCTGGCCCGAGGTGTTGGCATCGGTGTTGTTGGAGCTGCAAGCGGCGGCCGTGATCGCGGTGGTCGCGGCGACGGCGATCAGCAGGTTGGTTGTGCGTTTCATGCTGGCACCTCGTTCAGGTCGAGAGCCACAGGCGTCTCCGAGGTGATGGAGTCGGGTGCCGTGGCAGCGGCATCGCCTGGGGATGGGTCGGCGAGTTCTCGCCACCGGCGGATCCACAAAGCAGCGCCGCGGTCGGCGGGCATGAGTGCCATGTGTTCGAGGGGGCTGGGCCCGTCGTCGAGTGCTTCGAAGATGGCGCGGTCTTGGCGTTGGAAGAGTTTGAAGTCGACGAACATGGCCAGCCAGGCCTCGACCCAGCGGACGCCGGGGATCCGGGCGGTGTAGGACGGGTGGTAGTTCGCAGCGACCCAGGTGCGGTGCTAATCGACGGGGGTGCCGACGGCAACGAATGTGGTGGAGCCGATGGTGACCTTGAGCGAGCAGGGCATGATGACCTCGCCGGCCACCGCGAGCGAGCGTCCCTTCTGGTTGGTGAGTGACGCGGACATGGCCATCCGGGTGCCCTGGTCGTCGAGTTCGATATCGGTGAGTTGCTGGCCGGCGCCTGGGGTGTAGCGGCCGTGGACGAACGGGACATGGTGGAAGTCGAGGGCTGACTCCATGAACCGGGAGTAGTGGACGTCCCAGATCTGATCAGCGCCCACGATCACGGCCGGTTCGTTGTCGTCGAACCATTCCGGGCCGGCGGTCGGTTTGCGGTTGCCGTGCCAGATCCACACATACCCGTGGGCTTCGGTGGCAGGAATCGTTCGCAGGTTTGCCTTGGCCGGGATGCGTGTCTCGTTGCCCTGTGCAGGGCGGTGCACGGCTGTGCCATCGGTGGCGAATTCGATGCCGTGATATGGGCACGTGAGGCATCCGTTGCGGACGGTGCCGTCGCCGAGGTTGGCGCCACGGTGGGGGCATTGGGCCGGCGCTGCGTGGACGCCCTCGGAGGTGCGCCACAGCACATAGCGGGCACCGAGCCGTTCGACGGTCGTGGGTCGTGCTTTCAGGTTGGCCGCGCGTTCGACGGCGTACCAGGTGTTGGTGATGAGCGTGTCCATGAGGAGCCCTTTCAGCGGGTGGTTGAGATCGAGGGAGAGGTCGGGTTGGTGTGGCGGGGCAGTTGCCTGACGAACAGGAGGGCAACCAGTCCGGTGATGGCAAAGACGACGACGCTGTCGATGCCGGGCGAGAAGATCCACGGTGTTGGTTCGTTCTGGACCAGGACGTTGTTGTCGAGGAGACCGGCGGCGATGGCGTTGCTCGCTGCGTGCATGACCACGGCGGGCCAGACGGTGCCGGTACGGAGCCGGATCTCGCCGTAGATGACCGCGGCGACCGTGGTGCCGAGGACGATCCGGGGGGCGAGGGTCCGCAGCGACTCGTCGGTGAAGTCCCAGGCCAAGGTCATGTATGGCAGATGCCAGAGGCCCCAAATGACGCCGACGATGACGTGGTTGGTAAGGCGCCCGACACCGGCGGCATCGAGGCGGGGGGTGAGGTAGCCGCGCCACCCGAACTCTTCAGCAATCGCAGTGAACGTGAATGGCACGAGCGCGATCAGAGCGATGGCGGCGAAGCGCAGCGGGGCCCAGTCGTCGTGGAGCTCCCAGTCGCTGGCGAGTAGACCCCCAGCAGCTGCGGTGATCATGGCGATCGGGTAGAAGCTGCTGGAAAGCAGGTACCACGGCCGGTTCTCTCGGTGGCGGGGTCGAAGACCGGCGTCGGCGAATCCGTCGCCGCCCTTCCACCGCAGGATCATGGCAGCGGCGACCGGGAGCAGGATCCAAATGAGCTGGCCTGGTCCTTCGCCCAACCCGTGCCCCGCAGTGTGGTCGACGAGGGGGCCGAGCCACCCCAGCCCGAGCACCGCCGCGATGAAAATGACGATGCGGGCAGGGGAGGCGGCTGGGGTGGCTCGGTGGGTTGTTGCGCCGGGATCGGAGGTGAGCTGTTGCTGCATGTCTCGATCATGAGCAGGTCACCCAGCTGGTCACCAGGGCCAGCCATTGACGATTCCTGCCAGCATTCCGGCGCCCGCAGGATTGGCAGAAATCGTCAACGGGCCGACCTTGACGCCTGCTGACCTCGGGAGAACGATGGATGGATGCGTCATCGCTCCGTGGTCATCGTTGCTTTCGAAGATGTGCAGGGCCTCGATGTGTTCGGCCCAGCTGATGTCTTCTACTTCGCCAACTACCTCGCCGAGATCGCCGGGGCGGATCAGGCTCCGTACACCGTGCACGTCGCCGGCCAAGCGCCTGGCCCGATTCGCACCGCCGCGGGCCCGATGATCCACGCCGACGTCTCAGTGTCAGACCCCCGGCTACGGCCCGACGTCCTGCTGATAGCCGGCGGGCTTGCCGTGGGAGCCGCCGCGAGCGACGAGCAGTTCGTCGCCCACATCGCCGACCTGGCCGGTCGAAGCGAAGAGGTCGGATCGATATGCAGCGGCGCTCTTCTCCTGGCCGAGACCGGTCTGCTTGATGGGCGGCGAGCAACGACCCACTGGGCCAGCGCTGCGAAACTTGCCGAAGCACACCCCGACGTCGAGGTCGCGCCCGACTCCATCTACGTTCACGACGGCGTGTGGAGCTCAGCGGGGGTCACCGCAGGAATCGACCTGGCGCTCCAACTGCTACGCACCCACCACGGCGCCGAGATCGCGGCGGATGCTGCCCGCAACATGGTCGTCTACGTCAAACGCTCCGGGGGGCAACAGCAGTTCAGCGCCCAACTCGCTGCCCAATCCTCGACGCACCCGACGATCGAGGACGTCTGCGCCTACATCGTCGACAACCCGGGCGCGGATCTGTCGGTAACGACTTTGGCTGGCCGAGTCGCGATGAGCGAACGCAGCTTCCAGCGTCTGTTCTCGAAAGAGGTCGGCACCAGTCCCGGAAAGTTCGTCGAGCAATGCCGCATCGACGCCGGCCGCAGACTCCTCGAGTCCACATCGGAGGGCCTCTCGAACATCGCACGTCGGTGCGGGTTCACCAGCCCCGAGACCTTCCTACGGTCCTTCAAACGACTCGTCGGCGTGAGCCCCACCGAGTACCGCCAGCGCTTCGCCACCTGAGGCGCCCTGGCTCATTGCGTCGAATGCGGTCTGAATGAGACAGCTTCTCGCTGAACGACGACGCTGGCGGAAATCGTCAGCGAGGCATTCCTCCGCCGGTCGACGATGGTTCTACCAAGGCTGGTCTAGCCGACGCGTCCGGTCTCGTAGGCCCAGATGACGATCTCGACGCGGTTTCTGGCTGGAAGTTTGGTCATCAGTCTGGCGACGTGGGTCTTGACCGTGCTTTGGCTGATGAACAGTTCGTCGGCGATTTCGGCGTTGGTCTTTCCGCGTGCGACTTCGGTGAGGACTTCCTCCTCGCGTTCGGTGAGCGGGTCGACCGGTTGGGGCGGGGCGTCTGGCCGCTCGGTGCTTGCGAAGGCTTGGAGGAGCCTGGCCGTGACGTTGGGTGCGACGAGGGCGTCTCCGGTGGCGGCGGCGTGGACCGCTTGCACGAGCAGGCCCTGGTCGGCATCTTTGAGGAGAAAGCCGCGGGCCCCGGCTTTGAGGGCGCCGTAGACGTATTCGTCCCGGTCGAAGGTGGTGATGATGACGATCGGTATCGGAGCTTCGACGTCTGGCCCCGCGAGCACCCGGGTGGCCTCGATCCCATCCATCTTGGGCATGCCGATGTCGAGGAGGCACACGTCGGGGCGGAGCCGCCGGGCGAGATCGACCGCTTCGGCACCGTCGGCGGCTTCCCCGACGACTTCGATGTCCGGTTGAGCATTGAGGATCATGGCGAGTCCGGTCCGGATGAGATCCTGATCGTCGGCAACGATCACTCGAATCGTCATGCGGGCTGCCCTTGCTTTGGCAGTACGGCCTTCACGGTCCACCCTCGTCCGCGGTTTGGTCCTGCCTCGAGTGAGCCGCCGTGGAGGGAGGCTCGCTCGCTCATTCCGACGAGTCCGTATCCCGAGGACGATTTCGGGTCGACGTAAGAAGCGTCCCCGTCGTCAGCAACCGTGACGGTCACGTCCTGGTCGTCTTCTTCGACCCGAATGCTGATTCTCGTTGCCCGTCGAGCGTGGCGTCGGGCATTGGTGGTGGCTTCCTGGGCGATTCGAAACACTGCCGTTTGGATCGACGGGGCCACATCATCGAGTTCGCCTCGCACCTCGAGCTCGACCGGGGGTTGTTGTGCCCCGGTTGCAACGAGGCGCTCGAGGTCGCTGAGACGTTTCTGTGGGCTGTGCTCGTCTTCGCCCTGGCGCAGCATTCCGACGATGCTGCGCATCTCGGTGAGGGTGCGGCTCGCCTCTTCTTTGATTGCCCTGAGTGTGGAGGCCGACGCTTCAGGGTCGGACCGAACGAGGGTCCATCCGGCCTCGGCCTGGATCGCGATCGCTGACACGCGATGGGCAATCGTGTCGTGCAGCTCTCGGGCGAGTTGTTCGCGTTCGAACAGCTTGGCTTCGGCGACGGCGTTCGTCTGGGCCCGGTCGCGGAAACGGACGGCCGCGCCGATCGACGAAGGCAAGAGCAGCCAGGCAAAACTGAAGATGGTGAGCTCGGGCCCGCTCGGGTACCAGATCATGTTCGTCACGTTCATCACGTTCATGATGACGAGACCGATGACCGCCTCGCGCCCCGACCCCCAGCGAAAGAGGGCGTAGGGGAACACGATCATCCCCACCATCGTGTCCAAACCGGGTGAATCGAGTCCGACGGCGATGGCCGCGATGTCCAGCCCTGTAATGACGCTCCACGCAACGGCCACCGACAGCAGCGGATGGGTGCGCCTCCACAGCAGCATCACGATCGGAAGGAGATGCATCGGCACCGAGAACGGTCGCCACACCAACTCCTCTCGGGTGATGCCCTCGAGAAGTGCAAACCCGACCAGCACAGCCACCAGCGCCCAGTCTCTCCACACGCGGCGCGGCGGATGGGGCTCGGCCGGTTCATCCCAAAACGATCGGAGCGCGTTCATCTGAGGAACAGCGTAGATCGGGATGGGTCGACGGTCATCGGAAGAAAGTACGCACCCTGAATCAACCGGGGGACGACCCGATCAGACCCCTGCGGCCGATGTGCGCAGCCAGCGATTGCCGCAAGGTGAGAGTAGCCCTCACACGGAAAGCGATCGAGAGGTTGTGACATGCAATCAGTTCAGAAAATGGGTGGGATTGGCGCCCTCATCGCCGCCGCCACGTTCGTCGTCGGCCTGGCCATGTACGCGACACTCTTCACCGACTTCGTATCCGCGGATACCCCGGCTGCAGCGTCGGAGTTCATCGCCGACAACCAACTGACCCTGCACCTGTGGAACATCACGATCATGATCGTGTTCGGTATCGCCCTCGTTCCTCTCGTGCTGGCGATTGGTGACCGTCTCCGTGAGGCTCACTCGCCGCTCGCAAGAGTGGCCTCGGTGTTCGGGCTCATCTGGGCGGGGCTGATCATCTCCACCGGGATGATCACCAACATCTCCTATGCCACCGTCAGTGACCTCCAGGACACCGACCCTGAGATGGCATCCACCGTATGGGCTGGTCTCGACGCAGTAACCAACGGCCTCGGTGGGGGCAACGAAGTCCTCGGTGGCATTTGGGTGCTGGGAATCAGCATCGTTGCGCTCCGTGAGCGGCTCTTCGCCCGCTGGGTCAACCAACTCGGCGTGGTCATGGGCGTCGCCGGCCTCGTCACCGTCGTGCCGGCCCTCGAAGAGGTCGGAGCGGTCTTCGGTCTCGGCTTGATCGTCTGGTTCATCGCTGTCGGAATCAACCTGATTCAGGACGGCGGACGGTCGGCTGAGCAGCAGGCCAACCCACGTCTCATTCGAACCAAATCTCTCACAACCAACCAAACCAACTGAAAGGCAATTATGACAACCACAATTAACC
>CALACD010000282.1 GCA_937890445.1 uncultured Acidimicrobiia bacterium
TCCTCGAACCCATCGCCATCTCGGCCCCCTCAGCGACCAGCACCGGCCAGCCCGCCACCGGCGAGTCGCCGACGGGGCGTCGCCCCGGCCCGGAGTCCACGCTGGCCCAGGTTCGAGAAGACCTCATCGAGGCAGCTCTCGTGCAGTTGCTCGACAGTGGCGTGGTGATCGGGCTGACTCCCATCACCTTGAGTGCAGCCATCGAGGCAACGAACTCGGCTCGGGCCACTGCCTACCGCTCACTGGCCGACCCCGCTCGATCGCCCCAGGACAAACTGCGGCTCGAAGCCCTGCTCCGGCTTCTGGCCCGACGAAGCCGAGACGAGAATCACGAGCGGGTGTCCAACGCCGTTGGACACCTCTTCGAACAGCAACGAGCCCTCTATCACTCGGCCGACATCGCCGATCGGACCAGACTGCTGCGGGCGATGATTCGAGTCGGGGCCGGAACCAGCTACCGCAGCGTCGCTGCATCGACCGAGCGTGCCATTCTCATCGCCGCCTACGGCGCATCGAAATCGCAGGGCACCCACGTCGATCCAGCCCAACTCGAACAGTTGACTCGAGGCGAGCAGACGGTCTCCGAACACTTCGGCGATCTCTACCAAGCCTTCGCCGACCTGTTCGGGTATCGACTGAAGCCTCCCTTCACCATTGATCAGTTCGCGACGGTAGTGGCTAGCCTCGTGGAGGGAATGGCCATGCGAAGTCACGTCAGCGAAGTCCTGCAGCCCCTCTACCTCGCAACCGACGAGGACGGGGCCACGGAGGACTGGGAGCTCTTCGGCATCGCGTTCGAAGGGCTGTTCACCACGTTCTGGGAACCCGTGTCGACTTCGGACCCGTTCGCCGACCTACTCCGGTACTCACCGCTTTCGGCAGCCGGCGAGGATCGGTAGGCGACGGTGTCGGAGACGAGTTCGTCCGTGACGGTACCGGGGTGGGCCCAAGGCCGGACCGGCCGGGGGCAGGGAGGCTTCTCCAGCGCCCTCTTCGAGGCCGCGATCGGACAACAGGTCTCGATCGGGCTGAGGGCACCCATCCCCCTCGAGACCGAGTTGACCGTTCATGAAACCGACTCCCGATGGGAGCTTCGTCATGGAGACGTGGTGATCATGACCGCGACTCCTCGGGTCGGCCTCTCCGACGAGGACACCGACCGATCGGCGACCGACCCCGTGACCATCGCCGACGCGGCCCGGGCCCGGTCCCGTTTCCCGGTGTCGGCCGACACCCACAACGCGCCCCATTGCCTGTCGTGCGGGTTCGGTGAACGCACCATGCAGGTCTGGCCCGGACTGGTCGACGACCCGTCCGGGCGTCAGCGGGTGGCCAGCGACTGGATCCCACCAGCCTGGGCCGGCTCCGACGACGGCCTGGTCCGACCACCCTTCGTGTGGATGGCCCTCGATTGCACGTGCGGTTTCTTCGTCGGCCACCATCCCGAACGACGCAACGCGGTCACCGTGCAGTACGCGGTCGACATTCTGGTACCGCTCCGCGTCGGTCGGCCCTACGCCGTGGTCGGATACGACGGCACCTGGCCCGGGGGGTGGGAGGGACGCAAGAGAGGCGCATCCTCGTGTGTCTTCGACGACACGGGCCGATTGGTGGCCCTTGCGAACTCGTTCTGGGTGTCGGTGCCCGACGGTCAGTAGGGTCAGGCATTCACGACAAGCGAACGACGGGCACTGGTTGAGTGGCCGCGAGCAAAGAGAGCGAGATGATCATGGGTTCATTGGATGGAAGGGTTGCCATCATCACCGGTGCCGGCCGTGGGATCGGCCGAGAACATGCGCTGCTGATGGCGTCCGAAGGGGCCAGAATCGTCGTCAACGACCTGGGTGGCGCCATCGATGGGAGCGGCTCCGACCAGTCTCCGGCCGAGGAGACTGCGGCCGAGATCCGAGCAATGGGTGGCGAGGCCATCGCCAATGGCGCCAACGTGACCGACTGGGAGGGCGTCCAGGGAATGATCAACGCCGCCATTGCCGAGTTCGGTGACCTGCACGTGCTGGTCAACAACGCCGGCATCCTCCGAGACCGGGTCGTCGTGAACATGACCGAGCCGGAATGGGACGCGGTCATCGCGGTCCACATGAAGGGACACTTCGTTCCGACCCACT
>CALACD010000283.1 GCA_937890445.1 uncultured Acidimicrobiia bacterium
GGCGACCCGACCAGGACAGGATCGGAGAGGTCGTGGAAGCCTGCGCTGCGTTCGGGGCCCGGGTGGTTGCCGTGCAGGCCGATGTGTCGACGCGGGCCGGGTGCGAGGTTGCGGTGGCGGCAGGAGAACAGCTGGGAGGTGTCGATCTGCTGGTCAACAATGCCGGGATCTTCCCTCGGACCCCTCTGCTCGACCTGACCGATGACGAGTTCTCCACCGTGCTCGACACCAATCTGGGTTCGACCTTCCGGTGTACACAACTGGTGGCCCGAGGGTTGGTGGAACGCAAGCGGTCCGGTGCCATCGTCAACCTTGCCTCCATCGCCGCGTATCGACCGTCGCCCCGCGGTGCCCACTACGCCGCGTCGAAGGCGGGCATCGTGGGCTTCACCCACACCGCCGCGGTCGAACTCGGCCCGCACCAGATCCGGATCAACTCCGTTGCCCCCGGGCTCGTCGACACCGCTCAGCCCCGCTATGGGATGACCGAAGACGAGATCGCAACCGCGTCGGCGTCGGTGCCGCTCGGTCGGATGGCGACACCGGGCGACATCGCTGACGTCGTGGTGTTCCTCCTGTCGGACCAGGCCCGGCACGTCACGGGGCAGACGCTCCACATCAATGGCGGCCAGTACACGGTCTGATGGCGGCCCGGAAACGATCGGCAGTCGTCACGGCCGCCCGATGGCTGGGGCTGGTCGCCGCTGCGTTCATTGCGTTGGTCGTGCTCAACGTGACTGCTTCCGGACCGGACCTTCCCGACTTCAGAGCGTCCGGTGACCCGGCCGAATTGCCGGTGACGGGGACCCTGCCGATCGTCGAGTTGCCACAGTTCGAGGCCATGATCGTCGGGGCTCGGGGTCGCCCGATCATCGTCAACGTCTGGGGTTCGTGGTGTGCTCCCTGCCGGGCCGAGATGCCCCTGCTGCAGGATGCGTTCGAGACCTACGGCGACCGAGTCGTGTTCCTCGGGGTTGCCGGCAACGACTCCCGTGATGGTGCCCAGCGGTTCTTGAGAGACCTCGACGTGACCTACGCCAACACCATCGATGAGTCGGGATCCATCTTGCGAGCTCTCGAAGTGGACGCCTTTCCGACGACCTTCGTGTTCGACGCCGAGGGCACGTTGGTGATCAAGGTCGAGGGCGGCGTATCCGAGCAGCGCCTGGCTGGCCTTCTCGACGATGCTGTCCGATGATCGACATCGGATTGATGGTCTCGATGGTGTTGGTCGTTGCGGTGCCCGTGTTCTACGAACGGCTCCGCCCCATCAGCCGAGCCGAGCCGTCGCTTCGCTTCGTCGACGCCGCGACCGGGGCCGCGGTGGCCGGGTTGGTGACCGGCCGACTGGCCGCGCTGGCCTTGGACGATCCGCCATCGATCCTCCGCTTTCCCGACCTGTTGATCATCCGCAGTGGGGTGGAGTTCTGGCCTGGTGTCCTCGTCGCCGTCGTGCTGGTTGCTGTTGGGGCTCACCGTGGCGCCGTCGACCCCTGGTGGCGGCTCGGCACGCTCGTCGTGCCCTCGATGCTGGCCTACGGGATCTACGACGTGACCTGTGTCATCAGGGGTGGCTGTTACGGGCCCGCCAGCGAACTCGGACTGCGGCCTGCCGGCGCATCGAGCGCCATGGTCCCGGTCGGACTGCTCATGGGGCTCGTCGTGATCTTCGGCGCCCGGCTACTGCGCCGCATGATCGACCGCGGCACGGAGTGGCCGACGATCTGCCTCGGTGCCCTGGCGGTCGTGGCGGTGGTGCGGGCGATCGGATCGATCTGGCTACCCCGGTTGGGCGACGGCTTCACTCGTCCCCACTGGACCTCGATCGCCGTGGCCGTGGTTGCGTGCATCGCGCTCGGCACCGTCATGTCGATCCGGCATCGGCAGGACGAGGTGGAGCGCTAACCTGCCCGTGCCCTTCACCAAAGGAACCACGATGGCGACCTTCACCCCAGCCCAACACCTCCAAGCCGTCCTGGCCAGCTACGACGGTTCTCCCCATGAGCGGTTGGCCGAGATCACGACCTCGCTGATCAGCCATCTCCATGCCTTTGCCGAGGAAGTGCAGCTTTCTCGGCACGAATGGTTTCTCGGCATCGAGGCACTCACCCGAACCGGTCAGATGTGCAACGGAGAGCGACAGGAGTTCATCCTGCTGTCGGACACGATCGGGCTCTCGATGCTGGTCGAGATGATCAATCACCGTGCTGCCGATGGGACGACCGAACCGACTGTCTTCGGTCCTTTCCACGTCGAAGGCGCACCACGAAAGGCGATGGGCGACTCGATCGTCATCGACCCGACCGACGCAGATGAAACGGTGGTGTTTCGTGGTGTCGTCCGTGACCCGAACGGGGAACCGATCGCAGGCGCCGAGCTCGATGTCTGGTCGACCGCCACCAACGGCCTCTATGACGTGCAGGATGCCGAGCAGCCGGAAATGAACATGCGCGGGGTGTTCACCACGGGCGCCGATGGCGCCTATGAGTTCGTCGGTGTTCGCCCGGTCCAGTACTCGATTCCGGGTGACGGTCCGGCAGGCGAGCTGTTGTTCGCCAACGGACGGCACAACTGGCGCCCTGGTCACATGCACTTCGTCGTCTCGGCTCCGGGCCACAAGACGGTGATCACGCACTTGTTCGATGCCGACTCCGATTATCTCGACTCCGACGCCGTTTTCGGTGTGCGTGACTCGCTGGTCGTCGACATGAACAACGGCAGCTGTGAGTACGACTTCGTCTTGGATGCCGACTCGCCGGTCGACGCCGACCAGGACACCGCCTGAGACCAGCCGCTCGCCGAGTGCGGGCTCGGGGAAGGTCCGGGGCAAGGCCCCCGAGGGTCTTCAGGGGTGGAGCCGAAGTCGAAGGGCAGCTCGGCCCCGGTGGAGCTGGGCCTTGACGGTGGTCACCGGCAGGCCGAGCAGGTTCGCGACTTCGGCGTTCGAGTGCCCCTCGACATCGCGCAGGATGACGACGATGCGATGATGTTCGGGCAGTTCGGCCAATGCGGTGCGGACCTCGTCCACCAGTGCGAGATGCTCTGAGTGGTCGTCGAGCGGATCGTGGGAGAGGACGAGGTGATCGGTGGGATCGAGGTCGTCGTAGGTCACGGTCGGGTGGTGGTGGCGACGCAGTCGCATGAGGGCGGCGTTGCTGGCAATGCGATACAGCCAGGTGAAGACCGCGGCCTCGGATCGAAACTCGCTCCGGTGGCGCCAGGCTTGCACGAACATGTCCTGAACGGCCTCGTCGATGTCGCGGTCGTCGTCGAGAAAGCGGGCGACAACGGTACGGACGCGGTACTCATATCGCTGTACGAGGGCTCCGAAGTCCTGCAGCTCGTTCGATGGATCCTCGGGTTTGTGGTGGCGGGGCGGATCGTTCACGGCGTTGCCTGCATCGAAGGGGATATGCAGCTGTTGGGGATGGTTCGTCACGGTACCTGTGTGGGAACCCGTCGACGTTTGAACGATTTTTGCGACCGGGAGCTCGGCTTCGGTGCTGAGTCCCGCGTGCGTCGCCATCTGGCCGGCTGTGGGAAATGCCGTCAGGCCCTCGATGGTTTGCAGGCGACCATCGCCGACGTCGCCCTGCTCGGAGAGCGGCCCGTTCCCGACGCCGAGTCGGTTCGGGATCGAGTTGCCCAACGCATCGCCGAACTCGACGCCAACGAGGGAGCTTCCTGATGCGCCGTGTTCCGATGTGGCTGGTCGCCTTCGCAATCGTGATGGGCGTGGCCGGCGCCGGAGTCGTCGCCACCGTCGGGGGCGACGATGACGACGATGACGCCCGAGGGTTCGATCCGATGACGTCGACGTGGGTCGACGTCACCGCACAAGCGCAGGGCCAGACCGTGAGACTGTGGATGTGGGGTGGTGAGGCTGCCTTGAACGACTACATCGACGACGAGGTGATCCCGGCGGCCGCAGCAGCCGGAGTGAACCTGGAACGGGTGCCCATCGACGACACCGCTTCGGCCATGGCGCGGCTCGTCGCCGAGGCCGACAGCAACACCGATGGCGCCATCGACCTGCTGTGGGTGAACGGCAAGAATTTCGAACAGGGCAAGGATGCTGGTCTGTGGCTGCAGGAATGGGTACCGAGGCTGCCCAACGCTGCACTGCTCGACCCCGACGATCCAACGCTGTGGAAC
Source organism: uncultured Acidimicrobiia bacterium (assembly GCA_937890445.1). GTDB lineage: Bacteria > Actinomycetota > Acidimicrobiia > Acidimicrobiales > SZUA-35 > JAHECQ01. The sequence goes on from CALACD010000283.1 coordinate 4,156, forward strand.
GACTTCGGTGTCCCCACCGAGGGCCAGGAGATGCCATGGAGCCGGGCCGCCTTCGTGTTCGCCCATGACACGGCCAGCGTCGACTCGCCGCCACGGAACTTCGATGAGCTCCTGGAGTTTGCTCGGGCCAACCCGGGGCGAGTGGCCTACCCGGCTCCTCCGGACTTCACGGGTTCGGCCTTCCTGCGTCAAGCACTGCAGATGCTCGGAGAGGACACTGCGTTCGAGCTTCTGGGCGAGTTGGATCCGCTGCTGTGGCAAGGCGGCCAGACCTACCCGGTCGATCAGGCCGAGATCGAGCGCCTCTTCGCTGCGGGCGAGATCGACCTCGCCATGAGTTACAACCCCAACTTCGTCGACGTCGCCGTCGCTCGCGGTTCGTTCCCCGAGACGGTGGTGCCGTACGTGTTCGACGGCGGGACGTTGTCAAACGTCAGTTTTCTGGCCATTCCGGCCCGGGCCTCGAGCCCCCAGGGAGCGATGGTGGTCGCCGATCTGATGCTCGGTCCGCCCTTGCAGCGGGCCAAGCTGGAGTTGGTCGGCATTCCTTCGGTCCTGTCAGCCGACACGTTGGGTGCGGCTGCGGAGCTCTCACCCCACCGCCTGGATGACTTCGGCACGCCGCTCCAGGAACTCCCCGCCGACCGCGTCCCGGTCATCGACCGCCGATGGCTCGACGAGATCGGGTGAGGATGAGTCTGGCGTGCGGTGGCCTGAGTGTTCGCAATCGTGGCCGCGCCCTCGTCGACGCAGTCGACCTCGAGGTTGCGGCCGGCTCGGCTTGTGTGGTCATGGGTCCTTCGGGTGCCGGCAAGTCGACGCTGTTGCGGGCCATTGCCGGTCTCGTCGATCACGACGGTTCGGTAGCCGTCGGGGGACGGGATCTGGCTGGCGTGGCCCCCCATCGACGGGGGGTTGGTCTGCTGTTCCAGAACCCTCGGATGTTCCCGACCATGACGGCGCTCGACAACGTTGCCTACCCGCTACGTCTCCGGGGCATGCCACGAGGCGACCGTCGCGCCTATGCCCGGACACTGCTCGATGAGGTCGGCGTCGGCGATCGGGCCGGTGCCGCGCCCCACGAGCTCTCGGGAGGCGAACAGCAGCGTGTCGCCCTGGCCCGGGCGCTGTGCTCGGCGCCCGAGGTGTTGCTGCTCGACGAACCGCTCACCGGGCTCGATCTGCCTCAGCGGCGCGACCTGGTGCGCCTGCTCGCCGCGATACGGCGCGACCGGGATCTGACGTGGCTCGTGGTCACCCACGACCCCGACGATGCCGCAGTCCTCGCGGACACCGTCGCCGTGCTCGTCGACGGCCGCTTGGTGCAACACGACACGATCGACGCGGTCTACACCCGACCTGCCGACGAGGTGGTCTGCGCACTCACTGCCAACCCCAACATGCTGCGGGGCCGAGTCGAGGACGGGATGGTGTGTTTCGGAGGAGTCGAGGTCGCGGTCGGAGGCCATGATGGAATGGCGGCGTTCACCATCCCTCCCCAGAAGGTGAGGATGGGCCGCGGCGGCGCCGAGCTGGCGCGGCTGCCGATGACCGTCGTCGACATCGAACGTCGTGGCGGGGGCCAGGTCCTTCGTCTCCACAGCGAGGTCGCAACGTTGGAAGTCCCCTGCGACGGCTCGACCCGGCCGGGTTCGGTCATCGACGTGTACTTCGATCCGGCCGATCTGTGGCGTATCCCCGCCGGTCCTGCCCCCCAAACCGTGCCACCTTCCAAGGAGTCCGACTGATGACCGACCGTTTCGACCTGGTGACCATCGGCGGCGGGACCGCCGGGCTCGTGGCGTCATTGGGTGTCGCCGGCATTGGTGGCAAGGCCGCCTTGATCGAGGCCGCGCTCGTCGGCGGTGATTGCCTGTGGACCGGCTGTGTGCCGTCCAAGGCGCTGCTCGCGGCCGGCTCTGTGGCGCAGACCATGCGGACCGCCGACCGTCACGGCATTGCTGCCGTCGAGCCTCAGGTCGACCTCGCTCGGGTCATGGCGTCGGTGCGAAGGGCACAGGAGATCATCGAGCCCCAGGATTCCCCGGAACGGCTGCGCTCCCACGGGGTCGAGGTCATCGAAGGTCGTGGGCGCTTCGTCGGGCCGGGTCGCATCGAGGTCGACGGCCGGGTCGTGTCCTATCGGGCGGCGCTGATTGCCACGGGTGCCCGACCGGTAGTGCCCCCGATCGACGGCCTGGCCGATGCCGATCCGCTGACCTCGGACACGGTGTGGGATCTCGAGGTGTTACCGCCGCGGCTCGCCGTGCTCGGGGGAGGCCCGATCGGGTGCGAGCTCGGACAGGCGTTTGCCCGGCTCGGATCGTCCGTCACCATCGTCGAGGCCCAACCGACCCTGGTTCCGATCGAACACACCGATGTCGGAACCTTCCTCGCAGAACGACTCAGCGCCGAGGGCATCGACGTTCGTACCGGGGTCCGGGCTCAGTCGGTGACGGGGGAGGGAGCCGGCTGGTTGCTGCATCTCGACGACGGCACCGATGTGGGATTCGACCGAATCCTGGTGGCGGTCGGTCGCAGGCCCAACACCACCGACCTCGGCCTGGAATCGGTGGGCGTCGAGACCGATGATCGGGGGTACGTGGTGATCGACGACCGGTTGGTAACCACGGGTGATCGCATCTATGCCGCTGGTGATGTGACCGGCAAGATGCCCTTCACCCACGTGGCCGCCAATCATGCTCGCCTGGTGGTGACGAACGCAATGCTCCGGACCCGACGGAGCGTCGACTACGACCGGATCCCGTGGGTGACCTTCACCGATCCCGAGATCGCACGCGTCGGTCTCGACGCTGCTGCCGCCCAGGCACGATGGGGCGACAACGCCGTTGTACAGCGCTATGACTACACCCACCTGGATCGGGCTGTCACCGAAGCCACCAACCGGGGATGGGCCGAACTCGTCGGCGATCCCAAACGGCGGCTGGTCGGAGCCACGGTTGTCGGTGAGGCCGCCGGTGAGTCGATCGCCGAACTGACGGCCTGGATCGCCGCTGGCGCCAAGATCGACGCGGTGTCCACCACGGTGCACGCCTACCCGACGTTCTCCGAAGGGCCGAGTCGAGCCGCCGACGACGTGCTGCGGGCCCGGTACTTCGATCCACGGCTCACTCGGCTCACCTCCAAGTTGCTCGGTGCACTTCGAGGCATCGACAAGCCCCGCACCACGTGAATCTCCGGTCAGACCGGACGCGTTCGGTCGAGGTCGGGGTCGGCGAACGGGATCGGCACCAACGACGTCGCGGTGTGCCGGTGGCTGCGCTGCCGGCGTTCCTGGTGGTGGGGACGTTCACCTGCGCTGGTCTGCTCGGTGTGATCCGGACGTCGTTGCGTCAAGGAGTTCTGGGTGAAGGCGGTTGGGGCTTCGACGCGTGGCACCGAGTGCTCGGGGACCCTGGATTCCATGACTCGGTGGTCCTCACGGTCTGGGTCGCGGTCGTCTCGACGGTGATCGCAGTGGCCGGATCGATCGGTCTGGCAGCGCTGGTTCGCCGCGGCTGCTGGACCCGCACCGCGCTGGCGTTGCCGGTGGCAGCCCCCCATCTGGTCGTGGGCACGGTCGCGGTGACATGGCTCGCCCCCGGGGGCCTCGCCGATCGGCTCTGGGGCTCCGATGTCACGACCGTCGTCGGGGACCCGTCGGGTTGGGGTGTCATCGCGGTGTACGTGGCCAAGGAGATCCCCTTCCTCACGCTGCTCGCCCTCGTCGCCTTCGATGACGCCACCGAGGAACTCGACGACACCGCAGCGTCGTTGGGCGCAGGTTGGTGGCCCCGACTCCGAGATGTGCTGTTGCCGCGACTGGCGGTGCCGATGATGGCGGGTGGTCTCGTGGTGACTGCGTTCGGCATCGGCGCAGTCGAGGTGCCGTTGCTGGTCGGGTCGACCCGACCGCAGATGCTCGGCCCCTACGCTCTCGATGTCGTTCGCATCGACGGCCCGGTCGCTCGAGCCGACGCCGCAGTCGCCGAACTCGTGGCAGCGCTGATCGTGGCCGGCATCGGTGCGCTGCTGGCGGTGATCGCGTGGCGAGGAGCGCGGCCCCACGCCCGACGGCGAGGAGGTGGGCTCGGATGAGGTGGCCTCGGATGAGGCGGCGAGCCGTGCCGGGCCGGCTGGACGGGTTGGTTGCGCTCTGCATCGTCGTCCCGTTCGTCGCCCTGGGGTTCCAAGCCGTCGCCGACACGTGGCACGGCCGTTCGGTGCTCCCCCAGCGGGTGGGAACCCGTGGCCTGCGTACTGTGATCGACGATCCGATCCTGGTCGACGCTGTCGTCGGATCGTTGGTGGTGGCCGTCGTCGTGGCCGTTGTCGCGGTGGCGCTCGCCTGGCCGGCGGCCCGTTACCTGGCCGACAGCAGATCTCTTGCCGGATGGGGCCTGCTGGCCGCCCCGGTACTGCTTCCACCGCTGGTCCTCGGCAATGGCCTGGCCCCCTGGTTGCTCGAGTTCGGGCTTGGTGGACGAATGGCGATTGCGGCCGCCCATCTCCCGCTCGCCATTCCCTACGCCACGATCGCGTTGGTGCCGGGATTCGGTACCGAGGTCGACGAACTCGACATGAGCGCCGCCGTGCTGGGGGCGTCGCCGCGGCATCGACTGGTGCAGGTCGTCGGCCCTGCGGCTCGGCGTCAGGTCGCGCTGGCGCTGGCCTTGGCATTCACGGTGTCGTGGAGTCAGTACGCGACGAGCCTGACCGTCGGCGGCGGTACGCCAATGCTTCCGCTCGTCCTCGTGCCCTATGTCCGCAGTGACCCCCAGGTCGCTGCTGCCCTGTCGCTGCTGTTTCTCG
>CALACD010000284.1 GCA_937890445.1 uncultured Acidimicrobiia bacterium
TCGCTCTCGACGGTGTCCCGGCCTATCTGCGGCCCATCTTCCTGGTGCTCGATGGTGCCGGGCAACCCTTCCTCGAGAGCCGCGACCTCGGCGCGCTTCGAGCCCAGCTCGACGAGGAGGTCCGAGCGGTGGTCGATTCCACCGAACACGACCTCGAGCGGAAGGGTTTGCGGTCCTGGGACTTCGACGTGCTCCCCCGCACCGTGATCACCGAGGGACTGGGGCATCGAGTCGACGCCTATCCGGCGCTGGCCGACCGGGACGAATCCGTTGACGTGGTGCTGGCCATGTCACCCGAGGAGCAGTCCGACCTGCACTGGGACGGCCTCCGGCGATTGCTGCGTTTCGCCATGCCGTCCCCGGTGAGATCCTTGGATCGCCTGCTCGACAACGACACCAAGCTGTCCATTGTCGCCTCGTCTCGGCATGGCCGAGCCGACTGGTACAACGATGCCATCGACAGTTGCCTCGATGCCTTGATGCTGCGTCACGGGGCGCCGGTGTGGCAGCGCTCTGCCTTCGATTCACTGGCCGAACGTGTTCGAGCCGACTTCGGCGACGAACTGGCCGTCGTGGCCCGTCATCTTGCCACGGCGGCCCCGCTCCTGGCCTCGATCGATCGCGCCGTCACCGTGTTGCCTGCACCTTCGGTCGAGGCCAAAGCCGACGTGCTTTCTCATCTGGGCCGCCTCGTGTATCCGGGCTACATGACCGGAGTCGGGGTCGAGCGGTTGGATGACGTCGAGCGGTATCTCCGAGGTGTTGCACATCGCGTCGATCGACTGACCGGAGGCAGGGGTCGCGACGACGAGGCTCGGAGGCGCTGCGTGGCCCTCGAGGCCGAGTTCGGCGCAGTCGTGGCGACGACGCCGTGGTCCGAGGAACGTGAGACGTTGGCGTGGATGCTCGAAGAGTTCCGTGTCTCTGAGTTCGCCCAGCCTCTCGGAACTCGAACCCCCGTCAGCGAGAAGCGAATTCGCAGCGCGCTTGCTCGACTTCGCCAAGCCTCGGCCTGAGCCGCGGTCGGCCCGAAGGACCGGGTGTCACAGTCCCTCGTCATGATGGTGTTCGTTCCCAACACGAGGAAGGTCCACTCATGCAGACCCCGTCATTGCCCACAGCCTCATTGCCCACAGCCTCATTGCCCACAGCCTCATTGCCCACAGCATCTCGACCCACCGACACCGTCGTGGCTTCTCCTGCCGCCGTGGAACAGGTGCCGACCGTCTTCGAGGTCCGGTTCACCAGCGGCGACGTCGTCCTGCTGGAAGGAGCCGATGCCTATCAACCGGAAGGAGCCTTCACCACGTTCTTCGCCTCTGGCTCCAGTCGCAGCACCATCGACTCGTGGTCCACTCGAATTGCTTCCTATCGGGCCACCGACATCGTGTCGGTCCAGCGATCGTCGAGCGGCGCCCGGGTCGACGGCGGACTCTTCGAGATGCTGGACCTGCGCACCCGCACCGACGCACTGTTCGACACGATGACGGCGGACGGCGAGAGCGTTTCCGCTCTCGCCGCCTAGATGGTCGATGCCAAGGTCAGACGTAGATCTGACCGGAGCTATGCAGCCGGGATGCGCAGGACCTGGCCGACGTAGATCTTGTCGGGGTCGGTCAGCATCGGCTTGTTGGCCTCGAAGATGGTCGGGTACTTGTTGCCGTCGCCATAGTGCTCCTGGGCAATGGCCCACAGGGTGTCGCCCTTGACCACGACGTGCATGTCGGACTCGGCGGCCGAACCGGCGGGAACGGTGATGAGATCGTGGACCTGTTCGATCTCGGTGGTGTTGCCCACGGCCAGGATCGCCCGTTCACGGGTCTCCTGATCGGCGGCCTCGCCCCGAATCTGGGCCCGGCCGTTGTGAACCCGGATGTCGAGGTCCTTGATGTCGAGACCCATGTTCTGGAGGTACATCTCCATGCCGACGGCCTTGGCCTCGTTGTCGAGCTTGACCTGCTCGCGCTCCTCTACTGCCTGGTTGGCTGCCAACGCTGCCTTGGCCGCATCGCGACGCTTCTTCATGGCCTCGCCGACCGCCTTCGCCTTCTCGGCCGAAGCAGCAGTGGCGGCAGCCTTGACGGCTGCGGCACTGGCGGCCTTTTCCTCGGTGCTGTCGCCGATACCGACCTTGGCTCCTGCGTCCTTGACGAAGTCGAAGACTCCCATGGCACTACGTTCTTTCGTTGCGTTACGAGCGGGCGATTCATCTGACGCTATCGGACGTGCTTTGGTCGCGCTTGGCCACGAGAACTGCGTTCCCGGTTCCCGTCGGTCGGCTATCGGTCGGGCGCAGCAACGTTCTAGGGTGCGCCGATGGACAGCTTTGCGAAGCGTTTGGCCGTGGTGACCGGGGGCGGGAGCGGGATGGGTCGCGAACTCGTCGTGCAGTTGGCGGCCGAGGGAGCCTCGGTCGCCATGTGCGATGTTTCGGCCTCGTCGATGGAGGACACGATGACGCGCTGTGTCGAGACGGTGGGTGGCGAGCAGGTCCGAGATCGACTCACCAGTCACATCTGCGACGTTTCGGACGAGCATCAGATGATGCGATTCCGTGACGAGGTGATGGCCCAGCACGAAACGGATCACATCCACCTGCTGTTCAACAACGCTGGTATCGGGGGTGGCGGCAGCTTCCTGACCGACGACCGGTCGGCATGGGAGCGCACGTTCGACATCTGTTGGGGCGGGGTGTATCTGGGCTGCCGGGCCTTCGTTCCCCTGGTCGTGGCGGCCGAGGAGGGGCACATCGTGAATACGGCCAGCGTCAACGGCTTCTGGGCCTCCATTGGCGTCAACCGGCCCCACACTGCGTATGCCGCGGCGAAGTTCGCCGTGAAGGGGTTCACCGAAGCCCTCATCACCGATTTGCGGATTCATGCTCCTCACGTTCGCTGTTCGGTGGTGATGCCGGGTCACATCGGCACCGAGATCGTCGGCAACTCGATGATGCTGCAGACGGGTGGCTCGGGACCCGAGATCACCGAGCGGTCCAACGCGTTCCGGAACAATGCGCCGACGACCGCGGCCGAGGCAGCGACGATCATCCTCGACGGGGTTCGGGCCGGCGAGTGGAGGATTCTGGTCGGCGACGACGCTCACGTCCTGGATGCGCTTGTTCGGGACGATCCACGAGGCGCCTACGAGTCGGCGTTCGTGCGACGTATGCATGAACAGGGTGCGCTCGAGTTCCTGGTGGCCGAGTAGGTCTTGCGCCCCCTCACCCGCGTCGCCGATCGGTCGGACGAGCCGACCCCGAACCGAGGCGCCCCGACCCGGCAATCGGCCACTGCTCCGGCGACCGCATCGACCAGGGCGGCATCAGCGGCCAGGGTGTCGCCCGGGCTGGTCATGGCGGCCATCATCGTCTTCTGGGGTCTCGGGCCGCCGGTCTCCAAGCTGATCACGGCTCCTCCCGTGATCTCGGTCTTGTACCGCTTCTGGCTGTCCGTTCCCCTCCTGTTCGCGTTGGCGATGGCAACCGGCCACCGGCCCACGATCGAATCGGTTCGGCGCACTTCGCTGGCCGGTGCCGCCTTTGGCATCAACCTGGTCTTCGTCTTTCTCACCATCAACCGGACAGCCGTTGCGGTGCTGAGCGTGATCGCCACCTTGCAGCCCGGCGTGATCCTGCTTCTGGCCGGCCGCTTCTTCGGAGAGCGGGCCACGCTGTGGCATGTGATCTGGACGCTGGTGGGCATCGGGGGAACAGTCGTCGTCGTGGCCGGAGGGGGCGACGGTTTCGTTGTCGACGGCGTTGCGATCGCCTATGCGGTTGCGTCCCAGTTGTTCTTCGTCCTGTACTTCCTGATCACGAAGAAGGTTCGTAGCGCCAACGACATCGACTCGATCCAGTGGATGGCCGGCGTCGTGCTCTTCGCCGCCGTGACCGTGACCCCGTGGGCGTTGGCCGTCAGCTCGCCCGCCGACTACCAGGCGATCGGAGGCACGGATTGGGCATGGCTCGCCATCATCATCGTGTTCACCGGCGGGCTCGGCCACGTGTTGATGGCCTGGGTCCATCGCTACATCGAGGCCTCCCGTAGCTCGCTCTACCTGCTGTCGATGAACATCGTCGCCATCATCGCCGCGTGGCTCATCCATGACGAGCCCCTGGGTGCGCTGCAGTTGCTGGGCGGCGCCGTCGTGTTCGTGGCTGTGGCCGCGGTCGTCAGCAGACCCGCCCTCGCCATCGACGAAGCCGTTGCGTGAGTCGAACCGGCTCGACCGGGTTGGGCCGAACTCGGCCCGGGTGATCGCTCAGACGGCGAAGCCCTGGAAGCGGGTCGGAATCGTCTGCAACTCGGCCAGCAGATCAGGGGGAAGGGTTTCGGTGGCGTCGAGGGATGCGGCGACGGCGATGCCGTCGGTGACGCCGCCGAAACGTTCGGTGACGGCGGCCACCAGTTGGTCGTGTCGTCCGACGGCAGCGAACAGCGCGACCACGTCGTCATCGACGGCGGCCGCCATCTGGCCCCAGCCATTGGTTCGGGAGAGGTGGTTGAGTTCGAGGCCGAGATCTTCCAGGCCGTGTTCCACCAGGACCGGCCAGTAGGCCCGGGTCGAGCCGTAGAAGCCGATGCGATAGCGGACCCATTCCACCATCTCGGCCACGGCCTCGTCGGTGGCACCGGTGGCGATGAAGCCACCGCCGGTGATCTCGAAGTTCTGTCGCCGTCGCCCGCTCTTCGCCATGCCTTCCTCCACCCGAGGCAGGATCTGATTCACGATGTAGGCCCGCGTGCAGAAGGGGTGCAGGCTCACCCCGTCGGTTGCCTCGCCGCTGAGGCGCAACATGGCGGGTCCGACGGCCGAGATCTTGATGGGCGGCGGCGGCCCCGACAGTGGCTGGGGAACGAAGTTCGGGGTCATCAACGTGAACTGGTAGTGATCGCCCTGGAAGTCGAGCTCGTCTCCTGTCACCCAGCTGTTCCAGATGGCTCGGACGGCCCCGACGTACTCTCGCATTCGTGGTGCCGGCGCCGTCCAGGGCGTCGAGAATCGACGCTCGTTGTGGGCCTTGACCTGTGAACCGAGTCCGAGCACGAAGCGGCCCCCCGACGCAGCCTGGAGGTCCCACCCCATGTTCGCCGTCATCATCGGGCTTCGGGGAAAGGCGATGGCGACGCCGGTTTCGAGCCGGAGTCGGCGACTGGTGACGGCGGCGACGGCCAGCGGCAGGAACGGATTGTGGCTGTTCTCGGCCACCGAGACGCCGTCGTAGCCAGCCGTCTCGAGTGCAACCACGGTGGCGGGAACCGCGTTCAGATCATCGTTGGGTAGACCGGTGAAGACTCGCATGGCGCGAGCGTAGTTGTCCCTCAGGCGGCGAGTCGACGATCGGCATCGGGCACCGACAGGGCAGCCAGCAAGCCGCCTACGGCGATCAGGCCCCCGAAACCGAAGGTGAGGGCGAAGCGGGTGGAGGACGGATCATCGCCGACCAACACGCTCATGGTCTGAATGCCGCAGACGATGCCGATCATCGTGACCTGCTGATTCATACCGTTGGCGATGCCCATGTCGACCGGGTCGACGGCGCCGACCATGGTGGCAGCGACCGAGGGCTGAGAGACACCGGCTGCGATTCCCGACAATGCCAGTCCGCCCGTGATCAGGATGATGCCAACGAGCGAGGTCAGCGCGGAAGCTGCGGTGAACGCCACCATCGATGCAATCATGAAGCACGTGCCGATGATGACCGGTTTCCGCAGCCCGATGAGGCTCGGCAACTTGCCCCCGAGCAAGGAGGCCGCGCTGAAAGCCGCAGGCCGCGACGCGATCAACAGCGCGGCCGAACCGATGGTCCACCCATAGCCGTCCCCGAGCAGTTTCGGGGTGACCACGAAGCCACCCATGTAGGCGAACTGGGTGAGAGCAGCTGCGATCATCGGCATGGTGAAATTGCGTCGGCCGAAGTACTCGAGCTTGAGGAGCGGGGCCGGCGACCGGCGTTCGGCTGCGATGAAGAGCCGAATGCTCAGGGCACTGGTCGCCGCCAGGAGCAGCACCCACGGATTGCTGACGGCGCCACCGATTCCCTCGTCTCGCATGGTCTCGAGGAAACGAGTGATGGTGAGCAATCCTGCGAGCACGCCCGCAGCCAGCGTGGCCGCGCCCTGGACGTCGATCGGGGTGCCTTCCAGCCGTGGGGTCGGCCGAGCGATCACGGCAGCCACGATCAGGGCAAGGGCCGAAACGCAAGCGAAACCGACGAAGACGGGACGCCAGCCGGCGCGGTCGATCAGTGGGCCGCTGACGACGACGCCGACGACCGGCGAGCCGGTCATGGCGAAGTTGAACCACCCGAGTGCAGTCGCCCTCCGTTCGATGCCATAAGCCCGAATCATCAGTGACATGGCGTTGGGATTGACCAGGCCTCCGAAGATGCCGAACAGCACCCGGAACACGATCAGGAGGATGGCGTTGGGCGCCCATGCACAGAGGAAGGTGGCCGCCGAGCCGCCGGCCAGCCCGATCAGCAACATGCGCCGATTGCCGTAGATATCGCCGAGTTTCCCACCGATCGGTGTGGTCACCGCCACTGCCACCATGAGCCCGGAAATCGTCCAGGTGATCGTGGCTCGGGTGGAGCCGAGATCCTGGGCGATCTGATCGAGCGACACGGTCACGATGGTCATGAGCGACCCGAAGGCCATGACCGACAACATGATGACCAGGAGCAGCTGCCGTTGATAGCGGCGGTCGCCGGGATCGCCGCCGGGGGTCGGCTCGTGCATGGTGCTGAGTGTTCTCACGACGAGGGTCTGCTGCTTCCGGACGAGCCAAGTAGTACGTGTGTCAAAGTATTCTAGGTGGAGGAGCCGAGAGTGATCTGTGAACTATGACCCCGCGGCCGAGTCACCACTCGGGCTCAGAACTGTCGGGGAACCTCCACGAGGCTCTGGAGAATGTGACCGATGGATCCCTGGTCATCGGCGAGGCCGGCCGTCATCAGACCCGATCCGCTGCCATGCAGCAGGTGAGCGTCGAGCATCAACCACGGTCCTCGGGGATCGCGGGCCAGATGGAGGGTGACGTCGGGATTGATGTAGTTGGCACCGGTCGGGGAACGATCCCAGCCGGCGGCTGCAGCCAGATCGGAAACGGTGGCGGCCCGCACGAAAGGGCTCGTGGCCCTGCCGTCGACCACCGGCGAGCGCAGGCGTATCCAGGTGACTCCGGGACCAGGGGTCTCGTGCGACCCTTCGACGTAGCGCAGTTCTGACGCCTCGCAGTTGAACCCGGGTCGTGGGTAGTCGAAGAGGCCGCTGGCTCGCGGATCCGACGCAGTGACAGGGCGTTCCGGCAGCGACCGGTCGACGGCGGCGGGCTGCGACGGTTCCGTCGGCTGGGCCAGCCATTGGCTGGTGGCGCGGGCCACCCGCACCCCCTCGGTCAGGATCTCACTGTCGATGACTGCGGAGCGACGGCCGGGCTTGACGACACGAGCCGACGTCGTGAGCAGCCCGAGTGGCACCGGCTGGTGCATCTCGATGGTGAGGCGGCTGCAACGGAGCGACGGGCTGAGTCGGCGCGCCTCGTCTTCGACCGCGTGGGCCAACAGTCCGACGACGGGACCCCCGTGCAGCGTGTCGGGACTCCAGGGACCCCGGCAGTAGTCGGTGGCCCGATAGCCGTCGGCCTCGGGCACGAAGAGTGCGCTGGTCACAACCCGTACTCGCCGGGTTGGGTGCGGATCCACTCGCCGATCATCTCGCCGATCATGATGGTCGACAGGTTGATGTTGGCTCGGGGCACTGTTGGCATGATCGAAGCATCGGCCACCACCAGACCGTCGACGGCGTGACAGCGTCCCCGGTGGTCGACAACGGCCATCGGGTCGTCAGCCGGTCCCATGCGGGCGGTGCCGCACGGGTGATAGCCCGATGCCGACACCCCGTCGGGCCAACCGTTCCAGGTCGGGCCGAGAGCGCCGGGCCTCGTCGGGGAACGTGACGCGACCGATGAAGTCGCGCAGCGGAGCGGTGTGGGCGATGGACAGTGCGTCCTCGAGCGCGTTCACGTGGCGTTCGACATCGGATGCGTTCAGGCCGAAGCGTTGGGCGATGATCGGCGTCGACGTCGGATCGGCCGAGGATTGGCGGACCTCTCCCCTGCCGTCGACCTGCTCGAGACTCGGGGCGAGCATGAACAACGGTGCCCCGCCCCGTTGGCCGGCCCGAGTCATCAGTTCGATGTTGACATCCAGAGGACGGTCGCTGTTCCGACTGGTGTAGCGACAGATGGTCTGGACCAGGGGTAGCGTCGGATCGCAGAACTCGGGGAACGTCGGCTCCAGCAGAACGAAGAGGGCCGGGTGATCGGCCAGGTTGGCACCGACACCGGGGACGTCGCGGATCGCCGTGATGCCCAGACGGTCCAGTTCACCTCGGTCCCCGACCCCGGACCGTACGAGGATGCCGGGAGTGTGAATGGCGCCGGCTGCGACCACTACCAGATCGGCCGAGAGACGTCGGCCGTCGCTGGTTTCGATGCCGGTGGCCCGACCGTTCTCGATGACGACTCGTGCCGTGTGGGTGTCGCCGAGGATCGTCAGATTGTCGCGGTAGCGCGCCGAGGACAGATACCCGATGGCTGTCGAGATCCGGAGCCGTCCCAGCTTGTTCATGGCCATGGGGCCGACCCCGATGGCATCGGGGGCATTCACATCGGCGCTGCGGGGGAAGCCGAACTCGACGGCGGCTTCGATGAAGGCGGCCTGAGTCGGAACGAGCTCGTCATCGGTCCAACGTCGGATCGACAGCGGCCCCGCATCACCGTGATGGGGCTCGGCGCCGAAATCGAGATCGCGTTCCAGGCGGTTGAAGGCCACGAGCACGTCGGGCCACGCCCATCCGGGATTGCCCAGCTCGGCCCAATGGTCGTAGTCGGCCGGGGTTCCACGAAGCGCGATCGTGGTGTTGACTGCCGATGATCCCCCCGTGACCCGACCTCGGGGAAAGGGGTCGTCACGATCGGCGACCGAGGTGTGTCGAAGCTTCCAGTCGTGGGCCACATAGGAGTT
>CALACD010000285.1 GCA_937890445.1 uncultured Acidimicrobiia bacterium
CCCTCCGGCACCACACATCAGATGTCACCTCCCCGCGCGGCAGTCCCGTTCGATGTTCTCTGCCGCTGGGGAGTCCACACGTCAGTGGCGTCGTCGAGCTCTTGGGTCTGATGGTCGTCGACGACGGGCCTGAGGGGATGTGATCTCACATCCCCTCTTACGTGCGCGGCACCACGCGTTTTGTGACATCGAGAAGGGAATTTGTTTCTGGCTATCCGAAGCTGCTCGCCGGCGCCGCACGGTCGCAGTCGAGTGCGACCGCCGCCGAGGCGACGCAGAACAGCAACCTCGATGGCCGGTTCGTGGTCAACGCCTGGGTGTTCTGGGAATGGTTCCCACCATTGGTGATATTATGTGTGCCGACTCCTCACCCGACCCGGGCATCCCTCCCGAGACGGAACCTGGCGCCGAGCGGGCGAGGAGTGTCCGCAACGCCCGGAGCATGACGGAGGCGCACGGACTGCTCCTGTGGTGTCTGATCTCGACGAGGATCCATTTCGGTCAGGCTGATCGATGCGAGTGCAAACGCCGTCGGCTTCGTGGAGAAGATCGATCGGGACCCACGTGAAACCGCCGGGCACGCCGAGCATCTGGAAGCCTGGTTCGTAGCGCTCACGTTGGCGCCAAGGTGCAGCGATTCTCAACTTGCAGTTCTTCTGCCGGTCGAGTCCGGCGTAACCATCGCAGGTCCAACGCAGACCGCAGCACCGTCGGATTCTCAGCCCATGGTCTGATCGGAAACGTCCCGAGATTGTTCCCGGGATCCTTCCCGAGATGTATCCCGGGATCATTCCCAACCGCAGGTCACAGCGTCGTCCCGGCCCACGATCCCGACGTGGCACCAACGAGTCGAGAATCACGGCGATCGGAGACTCGGAACGGAAACACAGGGCCCGTTCGCAAAGTGAACCGGATTGCGCCAGCTCGTCGATCGGACGCCGCCGTTCAGTCTTCGAGCTGTCGGTCTTGCTCCTGCTCGATGATCAGGTTGGAACGATCGGCCTCGTCATCGAGCACGCCGGCGTAGGTACGCATCAACACGTCGACTGAGTGACCGAGCCGGCGAGCCACCTCGGCTGGCATCACGCCGGCACGGAGCATGAGCGTGGCCGCTGAATGACGGAGGTCGTAAAGCGTGACATCAGCGAGAACCGACGACCCAGGCCATTGGTGGGCTCGTGCCCGCTTCCACGCCACGCTGTAGCTGGTCGAACTCATCGGCGTGCCCTTCGACGTGGTGAAGACCTGCCCGTCGACCGGTGGAAACGCAACCAGATGTTCCTCGAGCCGAGCCACCAGCACCGGGGAGAGCGGCACGGCGCGCACGGCGCCCACAGCGCGTTGCTTCAATTCCTTGTCCTCGAACACTTCGTCATCATTCGTGAAACGAATCCCCGGAGTGGTGGTTGCCCCTCGGAGTGTTGCCAGTCCCCAGCCTTGGGTTGGCAACGTGAGATCGTCGACGCAGAGCCCCATCGCCTCCGAGGGTCGCATGCCCGAGAATCCGACGCACCCGAACAGTGCGGCGTAACGCCGCGATCCGGGCGGGCCCTCCTTCGTGAAGTCCACAACCGCTGCGATGTCCTTGAACGACGGCACGGTCGAGATGTCGACGGCGAGTGTTCGATCGGGAACCTTCCACTCAACCTTCTCCATGGGGTTCGCATCGAGGTGGCCACGGCGAACCGCCATCTTGAGCACGGCATTCAGCGTCGTGCGGCGGCGGCGAATCACCTCAGCCGACATCGCCTTGCCATCAGCGCGTGTAGTCGCACCGGTCAACGCCGCCTCGAGCGTGACGGGCTGCAACTCGTTGAGCCGCGCCGAACACCGCTCAAGCCATCGGGCCATCTCGCCGTTTCGATCGGGCTCACCCCGAAGCTCGAAACCCTCGGTTCGCAGCCAACCGCGCAGATCCCCGGGCGGCTTGGGTGCTCCAGGACGCACCATGAACGGCGTGAGGGCGACGAGTGACTCGACCGCCGATCGGCGCGAGTTGCCGGACCATCCCGGCCACTTCAGCTGCAACCATTGGCGGCTCCACGTCCACCACGTCTCGCCGCTCGATACCCAATCCCCAGGCATGCCCGACCCGAAGTCGAACAACTGCCCGGCCATCACAGCAGTTTGCAATTGAGCTCGCAGGCGTTCGGCTTCTCCCTTGGTCTTGAACGACCGCATCCGATCCCGACCGTCGACTCGCCACCGCACGAAATACCGACGTTTCTCCTTCGGGGTGCCCTTCTCTGGCAGCCCGAGCCCGAACACTTGGACCTTCTGGGGCGTCATGACCGAGTCCGAAAGAAACGAAAAAAGGGCGATCATCGCACCTTGAGCGACCCACGCAGCCCGTTGTCAGTGTTACCACAGTGTTATGGACCCCTTTCGAAGCCCGAAACGAGAAAGACCCTGACTGGTTCGGCTTCTGTCGAAACCATACCTGATCAGGGTCTTTGTGGCGGAAGGTGGGGGATTCGAACCCCCGGAGATGCGAAGCACCTCAACGGCTTTCGAGGCCGCCCCATTCGTCCGCTCTGGCAACCTTCCGGGATCGAGACTAGCGGTCCCCGCGGGTCATCGACACCACCGTATTGCGGTCGCTCAATCGAGTGGAGCGATGAAGTCCCTGGCCGCACCGAACAACCCGGCCAGAGCGCCCTCGTCCAACAGCTCGTTCTCGTTGGCGACCGACCCCACGATGACGAAGGATCGACCGTCCTCGGTCTCGGTCCGCCATGCCATGGTCAGCAGACCTGGCTCGCTTCCTCCCTTGAAGGCAATACTGGCCCAGCGTCGATCGTCATCCGAGACTCCAGGGTTCCCGGTGAGTATCTCGAGAGCGTCGGCGTTCGCTGCCAGCCGCAGGAACGCTCGACAGACATCGGCCGGGGAAGCGAACCACTCGAGCGACTCCACCTCGATCGGGTCGGTCACTCCAGCCACGAACTCGTCCTGAGGAAGCGGCGAGGTCGCAACCAGCTCGTCGAGGATCACCGAACGCTCGGTGGGTGATGCCCGGACGTAGTCGAGCCCGATCGACGGTGCGAGACCGAACTTGAGGATCGTGAACTCCCGAGTCGTCAGGAAGGGTACGTTGAGCTCGGGCGAGCCGTGGCCGTACACCACCTGCGCACCCTCCACCGAGCGACGTCCGACCAGTTCGATCAGATGATCGGTGGCGGTGTTGTCCGAAATGCTGATCATCCTCTCGGACAACTCCCGCACGCTCAGCTCGGTACCGGGCTCCTCGTCCTGAGTGATGCCGGAGGGAATGCTGTCCAGCTCGTCGCGAATCACGACCCCGGTCGACCATTCGATCCTTCCGGCATCGATGGCATCCACCACCGCCCCCAGGACGTACAGCTTGAACACCGACCCCAGCGGCATCGCCTCGTCGCCGCCCTCGTCATGGACCGGCTCACACCGTCCCGATGTGGTCTCGGCCGCCAGGAATCTCAGCGTTCCGGCCTCACCGAGCCGGCCGAGCGCAGCATCGAGCGATTCGACCTCAGGCAACAGCGGAGCCGGCGACACGAACAGACCGGTGATCTCGATCTCGTCCCCCGAGTCGATTGCCAGCTCGAGCAGCCAGCGGTCGCCGGCCTCGTTCACGACATGAGCTTCGAGCTCGAGACCCGAATCGTTGAGAACCTCGGTCAGCGTCCACGGACCTTCGCCACGAATCTGGTCGAGGACTCCGACGAAGTCGTCGAGAGCAAAGGCCTCCCGGAACTCCTCGCTGAAGAACTCGACATAACTGTTCTCATCGAACGCCTGACCGTTGAACCAACCAATCGTCAGATCCGTGGCTGTTCCCAGCGGACCGAAGATGTTGATCTCGGCCGGCACGATCGGGGCATCATCGATGTCCGGAGACCCAGCCCCGTCCCCACCCGACTCATCGACGATCGTCGTGATCGACGAAACGGGCTCGGAGTCGCGACCCGGTCCGTCGACCACACCATCGCTGGAACAACTCACGCCTCCGAGCACACAAAGGGCCAGCCAGATCGCAGGGAACCTCCCTGGCCTCGGAACCACGACCCATCGCACTTCACCAGCCTGCCGCGGAACTGCACCGGAATCATCCTCAGTGACACATCGTCCTCAGCGACGCTGTTTGGTACGAAGCTGTGTGGTACGAAGCTGTGTGGTACGAAGCTGGCGTGAGCGACCTTCTCGACGCCATGCCGTATCTGCGGGCCGACCTGACAGCGCTGGCCGACACCGAACGAGCTGCACAGATGTCGGCCTACCTCCAGAACCGTTTCTCGTGCTTCGGTGTCTCGACCGTCGATCGGCGCCGGATCGCAAGACCACTGCTGCACGCGGCCTCGGCCAGCTCGTCCCACGAACTGCTCGGGTTCGCAGCGGCCTGCTGGGATCAGCCAGAGCGCGAGTTCCAGTACATCGGCTCGGACCTTCTTCGCCGTTGGTCCCGCAACCTGGTGCCCGAGGATCTGCCCACGATCGAGATCTTCGTTCGGTCGAAATCGTGGTGGGACACCGTGGACCAATTGGCTGCGTGGGTGGTCGGACCGTTGGTGGCCGAAACCCCAGACCTCGCACTCGTCATGGATCGTTGGATCTCCGATGAGAACATCTGGATCGCCAGGACCGCATTGCTGCATCAACTGAGCTTCAAGGAACACACCGATGTGACCCGGCTGTTTGCCTACGCCGAGCAGCGGGCCGCTGATCGGGAGTTCTTCCTTCGTAAAGCGATCGGCTGGGCGCTGCGGCAGTACGCCCGAACCGACGCCAAGGCAGTCCGGGCCTTCGTTGCCCGAAACGAGGCCAGCCTCAGCGGCCTCACCAAACGAGAGGCACTCAAACATCTCGGCGAATCCGCCGCCGAGTAGGTCCGACTGGATCAGTCGGTCGAGACCATCGGTCTACCGTCGAGCAGCGAAGAACTCGGTGAGAAGCCCTGCACATTCTTCGGCTCGCACCCCGGGCGTCAGCGCGATCCGATGGTTGAGCCGCGGATCGTCACAGACGTTGTAGAGGCTCAGACAGGCACCAGCAGCCATGTCGGCGGCCCCATAGACCACGCGCTTCAGCCGGCCGTTGAGGGCGGCCCCAGCGCACATCGTGCATGGTTCCAAGGTCACCACAAGCGTGCAATCATCGAGCCGCCACGAGCCCACGTGGGCCGCAGCGTCACGCATCGCAAGGATCTCGGCATGTGCGGTCGGATCGCCGGTCAGTTCCCGCTCGTTGTGCCGTTGCGCAATGATGACGCCCTCACGAACCACCACCGCACCGACCGGCACGTCGGCATGCAGCACTGCAGCCGCGGCCTCGTCCAACGCCACAGCCATCAGTTCGTCGTCGGTCACGGCTGGAGACTAGCGAGAATCAGAATCGCTGGACGATCGGGATGATCAGAAACCGAATACCGATGATGACCACCAGCGGAGAAAGATCGATGCCGCCCATGGGCGGCAACATCCGACGGACAGGCGCCAGCACGGGCTCGGTGATTCGGTCGATGGTCGAGGCGACGTTGTACACCGCCGAACCGGGCTGGGGACGAACCCAGCTGAGTACAGCCCGCACGATGAACAAGATCACGAGGAGTTGCAGAATCAACAGGAGAATGCCAGCCATCAACCCATCGTGCCGTGAAACGGCAGATCATTGGCGTCAGTCGGACACAAATCAGTGCCCGATTCTGATGTTTTCGCGTGTTCTTATCGTTCGGATGATTGGCTGGACTCTCGTATGAAGCTGCCCCCTCAGTCTCGCTACGCCCGAGTCTCCCGCCGGAGTGTTCTCCGGGGCGGCGTCGGTCTGGGCGCGACGGTCGTCCTGGCCGCTTGTGGCAACCAGGACGCCGAGATCCTGGCACGAGGCCTTCCCTCGACCACTGCCGTTGCCGGCGGACCGATCTCGAGCGTCAGCACACCGCCGGCAAACACCGTCACACCCGGCACCGTCGATCCGGAACCAGGAACAGGGCCTGCCCTTCCCCCCGGGACCGAAATGGTGGTCTCGTTCACCTACCAACAGCTACCCGGCGGCAAGAACGAACCGCCCTATGTGGCCGTCTGGATCGAGGACAGCGATGGCAGCCTGGTCGCCACCGTTGCGCTGTGGTTCCAACAGGACTCCAGAGGCACTCGCTGGCTTCGGGATCTCAAGCGCTGGTTCAACCTCGATCAGGCCCGCATCGAGGCCGGCGGTCTGGACGTCACCGACATCGTGTCGAGCGCAACCCGTCGGCCCGGGAGCTACCAGGTCGTCTGGGACGGCACCGACGTCGACGGCAATCCGCTCCGTGCCGGCGACTACTTCCTGGCGATCGAATCGAACCGGGAGCACGGGACCTACTCGCTGATCCGCCAGCCGATGACGTTGACCGGCGAACCACTGACCCTGGGCCTGATCGATGCCGACGAACTCGTCGCAGCGTCGGTTTCCGTCGCCTGATGACTGCCACCGCCGTTCGGACGAGCCCACAGGAGCCGCGACACCGAAAGCGTCGACTCCACTTCTGGCTTCGCTGGCTCCACGTCTACACCAGCATGTTCAGCCTGTTGGTCGTGCTCTTCTTCGGCATCACCCTCAATCACCCTCAATCACCCGTCCTGGACCTTCGGGACCGAGGCAACCAGAGACACCTTCACCGGCTCGCTTCCCGAGGGAGCCATCATCGACGGTGACGTCGAGTTCCTCGTCGTCAGCGAATTCCTCCGATCCAACTACGACATCGCCGGAGAGATCAGCACGTTCGGGGTCGACAACGGCGTGGGAACCATCATCTATGAGGCTCCGGGCTACGGAGCCGAAGTGTTCTTCGACGTCGAAACTGGCAGCTATGACCTCACCATCGACCAGGAGGGCTTCGTCGCGGTGATGAACGATCTCCACAAAGGACGCGACGCCAGCACCACCTGGCGTTGGGTGATCGACATCTCTGGCGGCCTGTTGGTCGTTGTCGCGCTGACCGGCCTAGGGATCCAGCTCTTCCTCCGAAAGCGTCGGGTCAGCGCCCTTGCCTGGTCGGCGCTGGGCGCAGCCGTAAGTCTGGCGCTCATCTGGTGGGCCATGCCCTAGCCCGAGTCGGCAACACCCGAGGCAGCCGGCCACTGGCTACTGAGCGTTCGCTCCCCGTCCCGATCGATGATGAAGCACGCCGCCTCGGGTTCGGACTCGATCAACCTCAGACCTTCGTCGACACCGAGCACCATGACGGCAGTCGCCAGCACGTCCGCCGTTGCGGCATCGGCGGCGATCACGGTCACCGAGACGATGGTGTCGACGGGCCGACCGGTGCGGGGATCGATGACGTGACCGTAGCGGGCGCCGCCGACGCGGAAGAAGCGTCGCGACGAACCGCTGGTGGCTACGGCCTGATTGCTCACCTCCACGGTGGCGATGGGTGGCTCGTTGTCGTAGGGCCGGAAAGGATTCTCGATGCCGACCCGGTGGGCGCCGGCTCCCCGATGGAGCAGATCGCCCCCAGCCTCGACCAGCAGCGAGCGGGGTGCTCGACGTAGTTCCCTTGCCCGGTCGACGGCCCGGTCGACGATCCACCCCTTGGCGATCGCATTGAGGTTGTCGAACGGAGCTGCGGTCATGTCGGCCACCTCGGCAGCCAACCGAGCATCGCTCGGAGGTCGCCCCTGCGCCTCGGCCTGCAGCCACAACTGTCGTAGCGTCTCCACCGACGGGTTGAAGGCGCCACCCGTGCGCGAGCGCCATCGAGCGGCCAAGCCCTCGACGACGAGCAGTTCCGGGCCGGCGGGTTCGCCGGCCCGGTGACGCCTGAGTTCGCTACCCTGGTCGTAGACGTCGAACACCGCCATCAAGCGACGGACCTCAGCCACCACACAGGCATCGACGATGGCCGGCGACGAGAACCTGGCGGGCCAGGTGACCACCTTGAGCGTGGTGCCGAGCAGCGAGGGATGCAGCGTCGTCGTCGCTGGAGCCATGCCTCACCGTAGAACGGACCCCAGGACTGGACGAACACCCTCGCCAGCGTGTGGGATGGCGGAACGATCGTCATCGACCGGGGAGAATTGCCGTGAAAGCCGTTGTCTGCAAAGCATTCGGACCGCCCGAGAAGCTGGTGGTGGAAGAGGTGGCCGACCTCGTTCCAGCCGAAGGTCAGGTGCTCATCGACGTCCGAGCCGTGCCGGTGACCTTCCCCGACACCCTCATGTTGGAGGACAAGTATCAGTTCAAGGCTTCGTTGCCCTACATCCCCGGTGGGGAGGTGTCGGGAGTGATCTCGGCCGTCGGGACCGGCGTGTCGAACGTGCAGGTCGGCGATCGCGTGGTTGCCTCGACCGGAGTGACCGGTGGTTTCGCCGAACAGGCCTTGGCCAAGGCAACCGATGCCCGGGTGCTTCCCGATTCGGTCGGCTTCGCCGAATCGACCGGCCTGGGATACGCCTATGGCACGACCTACTACGGGCTCAAGTGGCGGGGAGCCCTGAAGGAGGGCGAGACCCTGCTGGTCCTGGGCGCCGGTGGCCATCTGGGTATGACGGCGATCGAGATCGGCAAACTCATGGGGGCACGGGTGATCGCCGCCGCATCCACCGAGGAGAAGCTCGACCTGTGCCGAGAGGTCGGCGCCGACGAGACCATCAACTACGCCGACGAGAACCTCAAGGACCGAGCCAAGGAACTGACGGGTGGCAAGGGCTGCGATGTGATCTACGACCCGGTCGGGGGCGACTACGCCGAGGCCGCGATTCGGGCATCGGCCTGGGGTGGGCGGTTCCTCGTGGTGGGCTTCACCGCCGGCATCCCGTCGGTTCCCCTCAACCTGACGCTGCTCAAGAGCTGCTCGATCATCGGCGTGTTCTACGGCGCGATGATGGCGAATGAACCAGAACTGGGCCAGGAAGTGATGCAGGATCTGCTCGACTTCACCGCCAACGGCAAGCTTCGACCCCACATCTCCGAGCGGTACTCGTTGGACGATGCTGCGGTGGGTCTCCGCGCCATGATGGATCGCAAGACCATCGGCAAGATCGTGATCGAGCCCTAGCCCGGCATCGAGCAGGACGTCACCTGGAGACGATTCGTTCGCGCCGCGACTCAAGTCTCGATGCCCATTCGTCGATGACTCCACCCACCTGTGTATCGACAACGTTGTGGGTGGATGATCTAGTTGCAGAAACGAACCGGCCGAATTGCCATGGCCGCAGCCGTGGCGCTCGTTGCCACCGCATGTGGTCCGATCGAACACAAGGTGGCGAGCACCCTTCCCCCTCCGCCGCCCGTCATCGAGGCCAACACCTCACCTCCGAATGCTCACGCCGATGGCCGCTTCCGTGCCATCGTGACCCCGACTGCCGATCTCGCTGACCCGGGAATCGCTGACCCGAACACGTCACCCGACTCGGCGCCGACGTCACCCCAGGAACGCTGGACGATCGACCCCGACCGGCTCGCCGAGGTGCCGGCGAATGCACTACTCGAGTTCCGCGACGGTGTTCCCGGGTATGTGGACGTGCACGGTCGTTTCGTAGCATTGGTTGGTGCGGCCGACGAGGATCCATCACCACCTTCGCCCACACCTCTCCCCCACGATGATCACGTGCTGGCATTGCTTCGTTCGACCGACGGCGTCGAATCTGCGCAGCCGATCGGTGACGGCAGCTACGCCGTGGTGACGAGCAGCCCCGATGCGCTCGACGGCCTGACCGTCCACACCGTGGAAGACATTCCGTTCGCCTTCTCGAACGATCCGTACCGCGACTACCAATGGCCATTGGAGAACACGGGAGACAACCTTCGCTCGCTCGCACTGTCACCCATGCCAGAGCAGATCAGCGACGCCGACCTCGATGGCGGCGAGGAACTCGTCGGAGGGCCAACCGGTCAGGGCGTCGTCATCGCAGTCGTCGACTCCGGGATCGATTTCACCCACCCCGATCTCGGTGGGTCGTCGTGGATCAACGACGACGAGAACTGCAGCAACGGCATCGACGACGACGGCAACGGCTACATCGATGATTGTCGGGGATGGGATTTCGGCAACGACGACCCACAAACCTTCGATGGCACCAACGACAGCCACGGCACTCACCTGGCCGGGCTGATCTCGGCCGCGGCCGACAACCGCATCGGTGTCGCAGGTCTGGCACCCGCCACTGCGATCATGGATCTCAGCGTCGCTCAAGTCGGGCCCAACGGGCCCACCATCACGGCGTCGAGTATCGCCCGCGCCATTCGCTACGCCGTGGACAACGGCGCCGACATCGTCAACTTGAGCTTGGCATCTGCTCCTGGAGCACCCGCCGCCTCGGTGGCTCCCATCGTCGACGCGGTTCGACACGCCGGAGCCAACAATGTCCTGGTCGTCGCCGCCGCCGGCAACAACGGCGTGGATTTGTCCCAGTTCCCCGTCTACCCGGCGAGCATCGACGCGCCGAATCTCCTCGTGGTCGGCGCATCGACGCCCAGCGATACCAAGGCCAGCTTCTCCAACTTCGGACAGGCCGTCGACCTGTTTGCGCCCGGAGCGTTCGTTCTCTCCACCGTCCCCGGTAACGACTACGCCTTCCAGAGCGGAACGAGCCAGGCTGCACCGCTGGCTGCTGCGGTGGCGGCACTGGTGTTGGAGGAGCGGCCCGAACTGACCCCCACGGCTCTCATCCAACAGCTGATCGGCACCGCCGATGAACAGGCGTCGTTGGTCGGCGTGGCCAGCAACGACGTACGCATCAACGCGGCCCGCGCCATCGGCCGAAACCCGGAATCGGAAGTGATCACGATCCGGGGATTGGCCGCCGCCACCATCGATGGCGTGGTGGCCGACGTGGAGATCGGCGAGACGTCGGGCCAGTTCAACCAGCCCTTCCACTGGGAAGCGACGCTGATCGCGGTACGACCCGAGGGGAGCTTCGCTATCGTCGATCATCCCGTGTCCATCACCGATGGACGAGAAGCCGTCGATTCCTCCACCAACGAACGAGGTGCCGTCGAGTTGGCAGCGAGCGACGCCGCTGCGGCCCGACTGTCCACGGTGCTCCCGGCCGGAACCTATGCTCTGCTCGTAGAGGCCGTGCCCCTCACCGATTCGACCGTTCGACTGGGTGAAGCGCACCTCGTGACCTTCGACATCGACGCACCGGCCAACGATGCCGACACCGATCCCAACAACGAACTCGGTAACGGCCCGGGCCGAGACGAGGCACCCGGTGGGGGAGCCACGCCGACACCGGGCCCGACCCCAGGACAACCGCCGACACCTGACGCCACAGCTCCCGGTGGACCAACGACCAATGGCGGAACCGGTTCGACGTCCAGCACGTCGGTCCCAGGGCAACCTCCCAGAGCGCCCACCACACCGACTGTTCCGGGGACAGACCCTTCTCCCCCGCCATCGTCGACTACCCCGGGGAACGGTCAGGGTCCGTCCACGACCTCCGGTACCACTGCGGAGAGCAACCGTTCGGAGAACAACCGCTCCGAGGCCGGTGACCCCGCGGCGCCCACCCCGTCGACGACGGTACCCACCGGAGTCGACCGTACGGAACCGACCGCCACGACGAGTCGACCGGCCGGGACGTCGCCGACAACGGCAACAACGCGGGGCACGCCCGTCACCGTCGGACCTGATCAGGTAGCCGACGGGCCATGGTCCATCACCGCAATCGCGCCCCGGAGCGGTCTGGTCAACACCGAGAACCCCGTCATCCTCAGCGGCACGTTCCCCGAGGACGTCGTCGTCTGGTTCGGAAACTCTCCCGGCACCGTCACCTCACAATCGGCAACCACGATCAAGGTCCGTACTCCCCTGCAGAGCCGACCGGGAGTCGTCGACATCACCCTGCGAAGCCGCGCATCGGGTGTGGTGCTGACCCTGCCGAACGCCTTCGCCTATCTGAGCGCGGGAGACACCACACCTGTCGCCGAGGGCGGGGGCGGGGGCGCGACAGGAGGGGGGTCCAGTCAGACTCCATCATCCCCCGTGGGCACCAGCACCACGCTCGATGGACGAACGCCGGCCACCGCACCGCCGGCGCCACCGACCACCGCCGGCAACGACGATCCACGGGGCGGGAACGACCGCCAACGACAGGCCCGGGCCCGCGTCGGGACCGACCCCATCGACCTGGGCAACGGTCTTCGTGGCGTCTCGATCAGCGGCGTGGGCGGCGGCGTTCCGGCCTGTACCAGCGACCCCTGCCGGACCCGTCGCATCTGACGGACCGGCACGACATCGAACGAACAGCGCGGAGGAGGTGGGATTCGAACCCACGGAAGGTCTCCCTTCACACGCTTTCCAAGCGTGCCGATTCGGCCGCTCTCGCACTCCTCCTCAATCCCCGCCGGAGCGGTTCATGATGAAGCCGGTAGGATACAGTCTTGTTGCCCGCTCGATGCGGGTGAACCCGTCGCCTGCGGTTGCATGTGGCGGTCGGACCCTGTGCGTCCGAAGTCCGTGAACCGAGTCAGGGCCGGAAGGCAGCAGCTCTCAGCGGAAACTTTGGAGCGCCGCAGATCGTCTGACCGTCACTTGCAACCGCAGGCAACCGTGTTCGTCCTAGGGTTCGGTGAACTCATCGACCAGCTGCTGGTTGCGGTCGACGAATCGCTCGTGGGCGTCGGCCTCATCGGGGGCTCCGAACACCACGCGCTTGATTCCCAGGTCCCGGTAGTGGGCAAGGGTCGCGGCATCCGGAGCGCCGAAACTGTAAATGGAGATGGGGATCGAATCCGGGTCCCGCTCTGCCGCCACCACCGCGGCCCGGAACCACTCGACGCCCTGGGAGACCTCCCGGAAGCCCACATCGATCGGACACCATTCATCGGCATACTCCGCAACATGACGGAGGCCCAACCGGCCTTGACAACCCATCAGAACCGGTGGCCCACCGGCCTGGATCGGCTTTGGATAGACCCAGGAGGACTCGACGTTCACGAACGTGCCGGCGAACCCGAACTCGTCGTTGCTCCACAAGCCGCGTAGGGCAGCGACGGTCTCCCGCATTGCGTTGTAGCGCTGGGCCCAAGGAACCGTCGACACATTGGCCAGTTCCTCACGGTTCCAACCCACACCGACACCGAACTCGAACCGTCCCCCGCTCAGATCGTCGAGCGACGCCACCGACTTGGCCAGGTCGAGAATCTCGTGTTCGAGCACCAGACACACACCGGTGACCAAACGAATGGATGAAGTGGCTTGAGCCGCAGCGGCCAGCGACACGAACGGATCTCGCATGTGCCAGTACAGGCGAGGCAATTCGATACCACTCGGGTGCGGGGTGTCCCGGCTCGTCGGAATGTGGCTGTGTTCGCCGACCCAAAGCGAGTCGTAGCCCCGCTGCTCGAGGTCGACGGCCATGTCGGCCGTTGGGACTCCATAGGAGCTGTTGGGGGAGGCCAGGCCAATCTTCATGGGATCACTCTTTCGATCATCGAGGGTGGCCGAAGCCACAGGTGGCCCACGAAGTCTCTCCTCTTCGGATGGCCCCGTCGACTCCGAGACCCAGCCGACGCCGTCGCTCGGTAGGCTCGGACCGTGGCGTATCAGTCGTTGTACCGCCGGTATCGGTCCCAGAATTTCGACGAGATCAAGGGGCAACCTCACGTCACCGAGGCACTGCGCAGAGCGGTGGCCGAGGGCCGTCACGGACATGCCTATCTGTTCAGCGGGCCCCGGGGAACCGGCAAGACGAGCACGGCGCGGGTGCTGGCCAAGGCGCTCAATTGCCAGAACCTCGACAACGGGCAGCCGTGCGGCACCTGCCAGAGCTGCGTGGAGATCGAGCAGGGGAAATCGTTCGACCTCCACGAGCTGGATGCAGCATCCAACAACAAGGTTGATGACATCCGAGATCTCATCGCCAAGGTCGCGCTCGGGTCACCGGGCCGCACGAAGGTGTACATCCTGGACGAGGTCCACATGCTGACCCCGGGTGCCGAGAATGCGCTCCTGAAGACTCTCGAGGAACCGCCGGAACACGTCGTCTTCGTGCTGGCCACCACCGAACCCCACAAGGTCGTCCCGACCATTCGAAGTCGTACCCAGCACTTCGAGTTCCACCTTCTTCCTGGCGACGAATTGGCCGACCACGTCCGCTGGGTCATTGCCGATGCCGGGCTCGACGTCGACGAGGCCGGCGTCGAGTACGCGCTCCGCCAGGGCGGCGGTTCGGCGCGCGACACCTTGTCCGCGCTGGACCTGGTGGCCGCGACGGGCGGCGTTCCCGAGGGCTCCGATATCGGGCACGAACTGGCGTTGGCCATCGGCGCCGGCGACCCCGGAGCAGCCATGATGGGGGTGCAACGGGCGTTGGCAACCGGGCGTGAGCCCCGCACGATCGGCGAAGAAACCCTGGAAGCACTGCGAAACGCATTCCTGGCCTCCATGGGGGCATCCGGGAAACAACTCAACGAGGCCGGGCGCATGCAGTCAGAAGCGCTGGCCTCGACGCTGGGGGCGGCCACCATCACCCGAGCGTTGGAGACCCTGGGCCGCGCTCTGGTCGACATGCGTCAGGCCCCCGACCCTCGCGTGCCGCTCGAGGTGGCTCTGATCCGATTGACCCGACGCGACGGCGAAGACACCGCAGCCCTGTTGCAGCGCATCGAAACCCTCGAGAGCATCGTGGCCAGTCTCGGCTCCAGCCCACCGGCACCTGCTGCCCAGCACCAGGACGGCCCGGTTCCCGTGGCCGGTACTTCGGGGTCGGCCTCGTCGTCGCCTGGCGCCTCGGGCCGAGCCCAGGCTCCGCCATCCCCTCGGGGCCCGGCGAGCTCGGCCCGAACGTTGCTGGCCGCCGAGCCACCAACGGGTACGAAACCGACGCCCTCGCCGGCCACGGCAACGGCTCCCGCAGCGGCAACAGCGAACCAGGGTTCGAACATCACGTCGGGACCGCCCGTCAGCCTCGACCAGCTCACCGGTTCCTTCAACGTGCTGCTCGACAACGTCGAACAGCGGATTCGCGCTCGTTTCCGACTTGGCCACTTCACCGCTGTCGAGGGCGATGTCGCGGTGTTCTCCCTTCCGAACGATCACGTCGTACCTCGCTGTGAAGAGGTTCGGGTCGACGTCGAACGCGCGCTCCAGGCCCAGTTCAACCGACCACTCACCATTCGGCTCGCCGTCGACGGTGCACCATCGGCCGGTGCGACCCCGGCCGCATCTGCGGCGCCAGCGGAACCCTCGAGTCGTCCCTCCTCCGACACGTCATCGGTGGACAACCGCGACGACATCGTCGACGTGACGGAACTGGAGAACGCCACCGACATCGCAGCAACCGGAATCGACCGGCTGACCGAAGCCTTTCCCGGCGCCACGGTCATCGACTCCCCTACCATCTAGCCATCGATTCCCGAACAGAATCTTGAGGTTCCCCATGTCCGACCAAGGTGGTCTCGATTTCAATGCTCTCCTGCAGCAGGCTCAGGCCATGCAGGAACAGATGGCGGCTGCCCAGGAAGCTCAGGCCAACGCGGTCGTGACCGGAACCGCCGGCGGCAACAAGGTCTCGATCGAGATGACGGGTGCTGGCCAGTTCCTCTCGGTGTCGCTCGCCCCGGACGTGGTCGATCCCACCGACGTCGAGTTCCTGGAGGAACTCATCCTGGCTGCGCTGCGAGACGGTGCCTCCAAGGTGATGGAGATCCAGCAGTCCAGCCTGGGCTCGATGGACCTCGGCGGAATGGACCTCGGCGGTCTCGGCGGCCTGCTCGGTGGCGAATGAGCGCCTATGCGAAGCCGGTCGAGATCCTGATCGATGAACTCGGTCGGCTCCCCGGCATCGGACCGAAATCGGCACAACGTATTGCCTTCCATCTGCTGAAAGTCGATCGAGTGGACGCTCAGCGGCTCGCCGATGCCATCACGGTGATGAAAGACACGGTCTCCTTCTGCGATCGATGCTTCAACATCGCCGAGGGCGCGAACTGCGAGATTTGCATCGATCCCAAACGCGACGACTCCGTCATCTGCGTGGTCGAAGAACCGAAGGACATCGCCGCGATCGAGAAGACCGGAGCGTTTCGGGGCCGCTATCACGTGCTCCAAGGAGCCATCAACATGCTGGAAGGGATCGGCCCTGAACAGTTGAAGATCAAAGAACTGGCGCTGCGTATCGCGGCAGAGGACATCTCCGAAGTCATCCTCTGCACCAACCCCAACATCGAGGGCGAAACCACGGCGGCGTTCATCGCAACCAAGATCTTGGCCCCATTCCAGATCAATGTCACACGGTTGGCATCTGGCCTACCGGTGGGCGGCGATCTGGAATACGCCGACGAACTCACGTTGGGCCGAGCGCTCGAGGGGCGTCAGGCCGTTCGCTGAACAACCAGGAGCCTCAGGTGTCGGCGCAATCCCAGCGGGTTCATCCCACTGGTCCGTAGGCCAATCGAGGATTCGGCGGCCAAATCCGAGACCAGGCGCGACGACCGGGTCGGCGGGGAGAGGAGTCCACCGACCCGGTGGTCTTTCGCATCGTGACTGCTCGATGTCTCAACCAACGTTGAGCGGACACGACCGACTTGTTGACGGTTACGTTACGACAATTGGTAATCCTTGACAAGTCGGGTCGGGCGTCATTTTGCGATTGTTTGCCCAAATGACCCTCAACGCACCGATCGGACGAGAAGGGCGTCGCCCTGGCCGCCACCGCCGCAGAGCGCAGCGGCGCCCACCGAGAGTCCCTGACGACGCATCTCGTGAAGCAT
>CALACD010000286.1 GCA_937890445.1 uncultured Acidimicrobiia bacterium
AGAGTGGAGAGGAACGAAGCGGTCAGAAACCAGAGTGGAGAGGAACGAAGCGGTCAGAAACCAGAGTGGAGAGGAACGGAGCGGTCAGAAACCAGAGCGGAGGGTGGCCTTGGTCAGGCGCCGGGATGCGGTGTGCAACTGACGCTCGACCTCCCGGAGTTCGATGCCGATCTCGTCGTCCTCGCCGACATCGGCCGCGAGCTCGGCCAGGCGTTGGACCAGCTC
The DNA here is from genome assembly GCA_937890445.1 of uncultured Acidimicrobiia bacterium. Taxonomy (GTDB): domain Bacteria; phylum Actinomycetota; class Acidimicrobiia; order Acidimicrobiales; family SZUA-35; genus JAHECQ01. The sequence goes on from CALACD010000286.1 coordinate 226, forward strand.
CTCGAGGGTCGTCGAGAGCGAACCGAGGGCACTGACATCCAGGGGCATGGCGACTCCTTCACCGATCGAACGCGGGCCGATCGCCGTGCCCGACAAATGACGGTCCTGCGAGGCTGCGCTCACGGTACCTTGAGGGGGTGCTGAACCGTCTGGACCTGCGAGGTCGTGGCACCGATGTTGCCGATCATCTGCCACGCCCGGCGATCGCCGGTGCGGGGCCGACCGAGATCGTGGCCGGTATCCTGGCTCGGGTTCGGGCCGAGGGCGACGCTGCTGTCCTGGAACTGACCGAAACCCTCGACGGGGTGCGGCTCGATCAGCTGCGCGTCGCCGAGACCGAGCTCGACGCCGCCGTCGACGGGTTGACGCCCGATCTCCGGGCCGCCATGGAAGCGGCCATCGCCAACATCGAGGCGTTCCATCAGCATCAGTTGCGTCCGGCTCACGACGTCGAACAGCCCGGCATGCGGATACGGGCCTACCAGCGCCCCGTCGGCCGGGTCGGGCTCTATGTCCCGGGAGGGCGGGCCGAGTACCCCTCGACCGTGCTGATGACGGCCGTGCCGGCCCGTGTGGCCGGGGTCGAGCAGATCGTCCTGTGTGTACCGCCGAGCCGCGAGCTCGGGGCCGTGGTGCCCTCGGTCCTGGCGGCGGCCCGCTTGGCCGGTGTCGACGCCGTCTACGCCGTCGGTGGTGCCCAGGCCATCGGGGCCATGGCGTACGGGACGGCGTCCATCGAAGCCGTCGACGTGATCGCCGGACCCGGCAACATCTACGTGGCACTGGCCAAACAACAGGTGGCCGGACAGGTCGGTGTGGCCGCAGCGTTCGCGGGGCCGTCCGAGGTCGTGGTGGTCGCCGACCGGACCGCGGTTCCCGCCTATGCAGCCATCGACGTGATGCTCCAAGCCGAACACGGACCCGACGGGCTGGCCTGGTTGGTGACGTGGGACGAGGCGGTGGCCGACGCGGTGTGCGAGGCAGGCGAGAAGCTGCTGGCCGACGCCCCCCGGGCCGACGACATCCGCTCGACCTTGGCCGAAGGCGGGTACGTGGCGCTGGTCGACGACCGCGCCGCGGCCCTGGCGGTCGTCGACGCCATCGCTCCCGAGCACCTTGAGTTGCAGGTCGAGGACGCCGAGACCATGGCGGCCGACGTGCACAACGCAGGAGCCATCTTCTGTGGCAACTTCGCTCCGGCGTCCATCGGCGACTACCTGGCCGGCCCGAGCCACGTCCTGCCGACCTACGGGTCGGCGAGGTTCTCGAGCGCGCTGACCGTGGGTGACTTCATGAAGGATCATCACGTCGTGACCATCACCGAGGAGGGGTTGCGACACCTCGGCCCCCATGTGATGGCCCTGGCCGACCAGGAGGGACTGGCCGCCCACGGCGATTCCGTCCGCCTCCGCATGGCCGGGAGCGGTCACCGCTCGGGAGGCGATCTCGCATGACCCGGCCGACGATCCGAGACGATCTGGCGACACTGGAGGGGTATCACTCACCTCAGGTCGACGTCGAGGTGCGACTCAACACCAACGAGGCTCCTGGGCCACCCCCTGCCGGATTCACCGAAGCCGTCGTGGCGGCCACGAGGCAGATCGCCTGGCACCGCTACCCCGATCGGTCGGCGACCGAACTCCGCACGGCCATCGCCGGGCTGCACGGGCTCTACCCTGCCCAGGTGTTCTGTGCCAACGGTTCGAACGAGGTGTTGCAGACCATTCTGCTGACCTTCGCCGGCCCGGGACGCAGCGTGCTGACGTTCGAGCCGACGTACGCCATGCACGGGCACATCGCCCGGGTCACCGGCGCGCAGACCATCGTCGGCGAGCGAGGCGACGACTTCGAACTCGACGTCACCGCCGCTCGGGAACTGATCGCGGCCCAGCGACCCTCGGTGACCTTTCTGACCTCGCCCAACAACCCGACCGGCATCGTCGAATCCGAATCCACGATCCGGACGGTTCTGGGAGCGGTCGCCGACGTCGGTGGTCTGCTCGTCGTCGATGAGGCCTACGGCCAGTTCGCACCCTGGTCGGCGGCCGCGTTGTTGGACGACGACACTCCGTTGGTGGTGACCAGGACCTATTCCAAGACGTGGGCCATGGCCGGGGCCAGACTCGGTTATCTCCTCGGGCCGGCCTGGCTGATCGACGAGCTGGACAAGGTCGTGCTGCCCTATCACCTCGACTCGATGAAACAGGCGGCCGGGCTGGCTGCGCTCGAGTTCATCGACGACATGGAGGCCATGGTTGCCTCGGTCGTCGAGGAGCGGGGCAGGATCGTCGCCCGGTTGCAGGACCTCGGGGCCGACGTGTGGCCCTCGGGAGCCAACTTCGTCCTGTTCCGACCCCCGGGCGGCGATGGCGCCGCCGTCTGGCAGGGCCTTCTCGACCGGTCGGTCCTGGTGCGCAACACCTCGGGTTGGGATCGGCTCGAGGGATGCCTGCGAGTGACCGTCGGTACCCCGGCCGACAACGCCAGATTCCTGAACGCGATCGCCGAGGTTCTCGGCGCACCATCCGGAGCGGAGACCCCGTCATGACCCTCGCAGCCTCGCCTCCACCCACCCGGCGGACCGCCACTCGGACTCGCTCCACCAAGGAGGCGAACATCGAGGTATCGATCGACCTCGACGGGTCGGGACGGACCGAGATCTCCACCGGATTGCCGTTCTACGATCACATGCTCGATCAACTGGGACGGCACGGAGGTTTCGACTTGCGGGTCCAGGCCGAGGGCGATCTCCATGTCGACAGCCACCACACGGTCGAGGACACCGCCATCGTCATCGGCGAGGCCTTCGCCGAAGCGCTCGGGAACAAGGCCGGAGTCCGGCGTTTCGCCAGTGGGCTGTACCCGCTGGACGAGGCCCTGATCGAAGTGAGCCTCGACCTGTCCGGGCGGCCCTTCTTCGTCTGGAACATCGAGATGCCCGAGGCGATCCCGTTGGGAACGCCACCCTTCGACCCGTCGTTGGCCGAACACGCCATCCAGAGCTTCGCGACCTCGGCCGGGATCACCCTTCACATGAGGCTGAGGGACGGTCGCAACGTGCATCACATCATCGAAGCCAGCTTCAAGGGCCTGGCCCGATGTCTGCGAGATGCGGTGCGGATCGAGGATCCAGGAGGCATTCCGTCGACCAAGGGACAGCTGTAGATGGCGGTCACCGTGGCCGTCCTCGACTACGGCATCGGCAACCTCCGATCGGCGCAGAAGTCGCTGGAACGCGTCGGTGCCACCGCCATCCTGACCTCGGATCCGAAGGTGATCGAGTCGGCCGACGGAGCCGTCCTACCCGGTGTCGGCAACTTCGGAGCCTGCATGGATGCCATGGATGCCACCGGCCTGTCCGATCAGGCGCGAGCGTTCGTTGCGACCGGACGACCGTTCCTGGGAATCTGTGTTGGCATGCAGTTGCTGTTCGACGGCTCGGAGGAGTCGCCGGGGCGAGCCGGGTTGGGCTTGCTCCCGGGAGTGTGCGCGCTCCTGCCCGACGGGGTGAAGCGTCCCCAGATGCAATGGAACCGCCTGGATGCGTCGGGCAGGGCCGAGGGCGCCGAGCATCCTCTGTTGGCCGGTCTCGACCAGTCGTGGATGTACTTCGTCCACAGCTACGCCATCATGGGTGGCGATCATGTGATCGCCACCACCGACTATGGCGGTCCAGTGGCCGCGGCGGTCGCCGCCGGCAACATCTGGGCCACACAGTTCCATCCCGAGAAATCGGCCGAGGCCGGTCGACGGCTTCTCGAGAACTGGGTGGGAGTCGTCGACGCGTACGTGGGAGTCAGGGCATGAGGTTGTATCCGGCCATCGATCTGCGGGGCGGAAAGTGTGTTCGCCTCTACCAGGGCGACTACGACCGCGAGACGGTCTACGCCGATGACCCCGTAGCCCAGGCCATGAGCTTCGTCACCGCCGGAACCAGCTGGCTTCACGTCGTCGATCTCGACGCCGCGTTGACCGGGGAGCCGACGAATCGTCCCGTCATCGCTGCCATCTGTGCCGCCTCGCCAGTACCGGTGCAGGTCGGAGGGGGCGTTCGCACCAGGGCGGCGGCCGAGGCATTGTTCGAGGCCGGCGTGAGCCGAGTCGTGATCGGTACCGCCGCTCTGGAGAACCCGATGTTGGTGCGAGAGGTGGCGGCTCACCGATCCGTGGCCGTCGGTCTCGATGCCCGCGGTGGTGAGGTCGCAACTCATGGTTGGACCGAGAAGACGGGTCGGAGTGTGGGTGATCTGGCCTCGGAGTTCGCCGACGCCGGGGTGGATGCGCTGGTGGTGACCGAGATCAGTCGCGACGGCACGTTGGAAGGGCCCGACGTCGATGGTCTGACCACCCTGTTGCACTCGACCGGGATCCCCGTGATCGCCTCGGGCGGGGTGGGAACCCTGGCCCATCTGCGAACTCTGGCCTCGATCGAGACGGCTGGTCGACGGTTCGAGGGGGTCATCGTCGGCAAAGCCATCTACGAACGGGCCTTCACCGTGGCCGAGGCGTTGCGCGCCCTGCGCGAGCACGAGGCAGGAGCGACGTCATGACCGATTCCACGACGGTGGTCCGCGTGATTCCCTGCCTGGATGTCGACAAGGGGCGGGTGGTGAAGGGCGTCAACTTCGTCGACCTGCGCGACGCCGGTGATCCGGTCGAACTGGCCGAGGTCTACGATCTGCAGGGAGCGGACGAGCTGGTGTTCCTCGACATCACGGCATCGGCCGACGACCGTTCGACGACGGTCGACATGGCAACGGCCGTGGCCGAGAAGGTCTTCATTCCCTTCACCATCGGGGGTGGTATCCGAACCGTGGAGGACGCTCGACGCTTGCTGCGAGCCGGGGCCGACAAGGTCTCGGTCAACTCGGCCGCCGTTGCCCGACCCGAACTCATCTCGGAGATCTCGGCCGAATTCGGCAATCAGTGTTGTGTGGTGGCCATCGACGGGCGGCGCAGCGAGAACGTCCCGTCCGGCTTCGAGGTGTACGTCAAGGGGGGCCGAGAGCCGACGGGTCTCGACGTGGTTGCCTGGGCCCGCGACGTCACCGCTCGGGGCGCCGGCGAGCTGTTGTTGACCTCGATGGATCGCGATGGGACCCGAGAGGGTTTCGATCTGGAGATGACGTCAGCGGTGGCCGCCGCCGTGAATGTTCCCGTGATCGCATCCGGAGGTGTGGGTTCGGTTGCCGATCTTGCGCCCGGTGTGCTCGAAGGTCGGGCCGATGCGGTGCTGGCTGCCAGCATCTTCCATTTCGGTGAGGCCACGATTGCCGACGCCAAACAGGCACTGCAAGCTGCCGGCGTGAGGGTTCGCCCGGTCTGATCCTGGTGCCCGACGCCCGAACGGGCGGGTCGGTCAGGGCGGATTGGTCAGGGCGGATTGGTCACGGAGAGTAGGACGCTGCGGTCGCTGGGCGCCACGTGAACGTCCGGTTCAGCACGTAGTTGCCGGTTGTCGCAAGCATGATGCCGGCGAACTGCAACACGACGGGACCCTCGGCCAGCCGGAACGAGCCGGAGGATCCAACCGCCACGACTCCGGCCTGCACGACCAGCCCATGGAGGGCCACGAGATGGAATGGCACCAGGCCGGTGATCAGTCGAGCGCCGCGGCGTTGCTCTGCGGTGAAGGTGAACCGATTGTTCAGCCAGTAGTTGGCGACGACGCTGGCTTCGAAGGCCAACAGGGGCGAGATGCCGAATCCCAACGAAGGCTCGAACACGGCGCCGAGTCCCAGCAGCCCGTAGCGGATGGCAACTCCCAGCAACCCGATGAGGAGATAAGCCGTCATCGTGGCCGAGATGATCCGGCCCGTGACCAGGCTGGCCAGGCTGACCAGGTAGGAGAACGCCACCGAGGTCGTCAGTTTCGTCTCGCCGTGACGTCGCTCGCCGAAGGCATACCCGACTTCGGCCACACGAGGACGCGGTCCCCGTACCAGGAACTCGAGCAGGATCTTGAACCCACGTGGGTTGGCTTTGGGAGCGACCCGATCGTGGTGGGCCCGCGAGATCATGAAGAAGCCGCTCATGGGATCGGTGACCGAGGTACCGGTCAGCGAACGAGCCAAGGTCGCGCCC
>CALACD010000287.1 GCA_937890445.1 uncultured Acidimicrobiia bacterium
CGTCTCGGTGCAGGCGTTGGGCGGCGTTGCCAACGTAGGGATCGGGCGGCGCGATGGCGGCCCGAGCCGTGATCAGCGGTTCGACGCCCCGGGCGGCCACGATCTCGGCCGCGGTCAGCCACTGGTCGGTCTGGGCGGCTCGGGCTTCCCATGCGGTGGGTGGGATGACGAGGATCAGGCCTCGGATCCGATCGGGGGCGGCAATGGCCGCGTGCAGTGCGGTACCACATCCCATCGAGGCGCCGGCCGCCAGGTACCGATCGATCCCGAGCGCCGAGGCCAGTTCGAGCTGGTCCTGGGCCAACGCATCCCAGCTGTAGTCGGTGAGATCGGGGGTCGTGGTCGACTGGCCGTGCCCCCGGGCGTCGTAGCGGGTCACGGTGGCCGGAACTCGCGACCAGTCGATCAGGGGAAAGGCGTCCTCGAGCGCCCGTGTCATGGTCAGGCCGTGCCCCCAGATCAGATCCGGTCCCGACCCCGAGGTCGTCGACGCCAGCTGTGTACCGCGTATCGCGTGGAGTGTTTGGTTGGCGGATGCGGGATCGGCGTCGTTGGCCATAGGAACCTGATCATGGGCGACCGGCGAGACGTACAGCAAGGCCGACCGATGCATCAGCGGGCTCGAAGGGCGAAGGGGAGCACCTGGCCCGAACCATGACCGGCCAACAGGTGTCCGGCCACGGTCATGGTCCAGCGGCTGTCGACCTCGTCGTCGATCAGCAGGACCGGACCGTCGAGAACGGCTGTTGCGGGGAGGGCCTCGGGGTCGATCGAGAACCGGTGCCACACGTTGGCCACTTGGTGGGCAGAGTTGGCCTGATCCTGTTGGAAGGAACCGGCCGGTGCCTCCGAGGAAGCCACACCGATCAGGACCCGATGGACCGGGAGCTTGCCGAGCGTTCCCAGCCCCTCGGCGATGGCATCGATCAACGATTGGCGTCGACGTGATGGCATGGGGCAGATCCAGGTCGGTCGAGCAGCCCAGTTCCAACGCTTCAGGACGCCGGCGATGGCCGCGAGCATCTGATCATCGAGGTCGATCGCCGCGCCGTGCTCACTCGCCGCGATCAGCTGCTCGACCACCGGGTTCCAGCCCCCGTCACCCAGGCGGGCCAATGCTCGGCCCGGTGCGGTCTGGAAACCGGGTGAGATCCGCCCCTTGGGTTCCTCCAGACCCGATGGCCACTGTTTCCGAGCCTCGATCACGAGGTCGCCGCCCCGTAGGAGATCGTGGGCCAGCGCCACTACGGCTGGTGGTGGTGTCCGTTGCCAACGAGGTTCGGCGCACCGGTCACAGCGGCCGCAATCGTCGGCTTCGGGGTCGTCGAGGGCTTCGCGGAGGAAGCGCAGGCGGCAACTGTCGAGCGAGGCCCAGTCCAGCATCTGAGCCGACTCCACCTGTCGGAGTTGGCGGAGTGTCGTCGAGAGTTCGTGATCGTAGTTCCAGGTCTGATCGCTGCGGATCCAGCCGCCGCCGACCCGCTCGATGGCACCGTCGACCTCCAGGATGTTCATGAGGGTGCCGAGTCGGCTGCGGCCGAGGTTGACGTACAGCTCGAGGGTCGCCAGCGACGTGGGCTCTCGGGTGTCCAGCTGGTCCAATGCGCTGTGGCAGATGTCCTCTGAAGGCAACGACACCGACTCGAACCAGCGCCAAACGGCGGCGTCCTCGATCGGGCGGGGCAGGGCAATGATCTCGGCGCTGGCAATGGCGCGTCCGGCTCGGCCGATCTGCTGGTAGTAGGCGACGGGCGACGGTGGCAGGCCGAGGTGGACACAGAACGCAAGGTCACCCTTGTCGTAGCCCATGCCGAGCGCCGATGTGGCAACCAGAGCCTTCAGCTCGTTGGTTCCGAGCGCGGCCTCGAGTCCCATCCGCTGATCGGTGTCGACCGCACCGGTATAGGCGGCGACGGCATGGCCTCGCGACTCGAGCCATGCTGCCGTCTTCTCGGCTTGTTGCACGGTGAGGCAGTAGACGATGCCCGATCCTGGGAGGTCGGCCAACGATTCAGCCAGCCACGCCAGCCGATGAGCGTCGTCGGGCAGGTCGACCACCGACAGTCGAAGCGACGCCCGGTCGAGCGAAGTGCGCAGTACGAGGGTGTCGGAACCCAACTGGTTGGCGACGTCGTCGGTGACTCGCTGGTTGGCGGTCGCCGTCGTGGCCAGGACCGGCGTCCAGGCCGGCAGGTCGGAGAGGAGTTGGCGAAGGCGGCGGTAGTCGGGTCGGAAGTCGTGTCCCCAGTCGGAGATGCAATGAGCTTCGTCGCACACCAGGGCGAAGGCCCGGGCCTGGAGCGTGTCGAACACGCGACGCCGGAATCCGGGATTGGCCAGCCGTTCGGGGGCGATCAACAGGAGATCGACCTCGTCGTTGGCGAGCTGGTGTTCGATGTCGCTCCAGGCATCGGCGTTGGACGAGTTGATGGTGACCGCCCGCAGTCCCAACCGCTGGGCGGCCGCAACCTGATCCCGCATCAGGGCCAGGAGCGGTGACATGACGATGGTGGGTCCCCAGCCGCGATCCCGGAGCATGCGAGTGGCAGAGAAGTACACGGCCGACTTGCCGAAGCCGGTGCGGGCGACCAACAGCGTTCGGCGACGGCCGGCCACGACGGAGGTGACCGCTTCGAGCTGCTCGGGTCGGACGACGGCGTCGTCCCCGGCCAGCAGACGAACATGTGACGCCAGTTCCCGGGCGACCTCGTCGGCAGTGGGGCGGGGTGGTTCGACCAGCATCGATGGGACCCTACTCAGGGGTGCCGACGACCGGGCGGGGCCGGCTCTCTGGTTGTGGGGAATC
>CALACD010000288.1 GCA_937890445.1 uncultured Acidimicrobiia bacterium
CCAGGATGCGCAACCGAGTCGGCTCACCCGCCGCCTTCAGCCCTTGGATCAATTGTTCGACGTTCTGCATGCGCTCCTCCGCCATTTCGCGGTGTCGAGGTCCCGTTCCGACAGGGTCGGCTCGATCCATCGATAGATAAACATATCTTTATGAATGTATGAATGCAAGGGATCGTTGTGGTCATCATTTCGACCACCGAGTTCTCGATGAGTAACGTGCCGACCGAGGCCGTCGACCAGAATCGAAGACCGCACGGCTCTCGCCACACCGACAATCCGCACGCAGGAGAAGAACCATGAAGGCAGCAGTCCTCAGTGAACAACCGGGTGACCTCGTCATCGAAGACCTCTCCATCGACAAGCCCAGCCGGGGCGAGGTGCTCATCCAGACCGTCGGTGCTGGACTCTGCCACAGCGACCTCCACTTCATGGAAGGCCTGTTTCGCACCCAGCTCCCCATCGTGATGGGCCATGAGTCGGCCGGCATCGTTCAGGCCGTCGGCGACGACGTCGACGGAATCGCCGTCGGCGACCACGTGGTGGCCTGCCTCTCCATCTTCTGTGGCCGCTGTCCCCAGTGCCTGGGCGGTCACCCCAACCGCTGCGCCAACCCACGGGCCACATCGCGCAACAAGGGCGAACCATCACGTCTGACCCGCGCCGACGGTACCGCTGTAGATCAGATGGCCCGCCTCGGCGGGTTCGCCGAGGAGATGCTGGTCCACCAGAACGGGCTGGTGAAGGTCACTCCCGACATGCCGCTCGACAAGGCCTGCCTCATCGGCTGCGGAGTGACGACCGGGTTCGGTGCCGTGACCCGAACCGCCCGAATCGAAGTCGGCTCGTCGGTGTGCGTGATCGGTGCCGGCGGCATCGGTCTGGCCGCCATCCAGGGGGCCCGCATCGCCGGAGCCAACAAGATCATCGTCGTCGACATCTCGGCGTCCAAGCTCGAGACGGCCCGATCGATGGGCGGCACCCACTTCGTGAACGCATCCGAGGTCGACGACGTCGTCGGCGCAGTGCGCGAGATGACGGGCGGCGGTGTCGACTATTCGTTCGAAGCAATCGGCCGATCGGCCACCGTGCGACAGGCCTTCGACATGCTGGCCGTCGGCGGAACCGCCACCGTCATCGGCATGGTTCCCTCCAAGGACGTCGTCGAGTTGCGTGGAATCGACTTCCTCCAAGAAAAGAAGCTCCAAGGTTCGATGATGGGTTCCAATCAGTTCCGCACCGACATCCCTCGCATGATCGACATGTATCTCGATGGCCGACTTCTGCTCGATGAGATGGTTTCTGCCACCATCGACCTCGAAGGCATCAACGAGGGATACACCATGATGAAGAACGGCGAAGTGGCCCGAACCGTCATCACCTTCTCCTGAATGCGCGCCGTCGTACTCGATGCTGTCGATCGACCGCTGAGGCTGACCCCGGATCACCCCGAACCGAGCGTCTCGCAACGGCCCGATGGTGACGGTCTGGTTCTCACGATTTCGGCCTGTGGTGTCTGCCACTCCGACCTCCACGTCGTCGATGGCGTCTACCCCAGTCCGCTGCCCTTGATCCTCGGCCACGAGATCACCGGTGTCGACGAACAGCTCGGTCCGGTCATGGTCTACGCCCCGTGGGGCTGCGGCTCGTGCCGACAGTGCCACGACGGTCTCGAGAACATCTGCGCCAACTCGAATGAAGCGGGCCTCTTGACCGATGGTGGCTATGCCGAGCGGATGTTCGTCCCCGACCGCCGCTACCTGGCTCCGCTGGGCGGGCTGGACCCCATCCAGGCAGCCCCGCTGGCGTGCGGTGGCCTCACCGCCTATCGAGCCGTGAACCACGCCGTCGAGCATCTCCGAGCGCGGGACGGCGCCCGGGCATTGGTCATCGGCGCCGGCGGGCTCGGACAGTTCGCCATCCGCTTCCTGGCGCTACTGACCGACGCCACGGTCGTCGCCCTCGACATCTCGGGCGACAAGCGGACGACGGCCCTTGCCATCGGAGCGCATCAGGCCACCGGCGACTGGAGCGAGATCAGCGGTGTCGACGCCGTCTTCGACTTCATCGGCGCGCAGACCGCGCTCGACGTCGCAGCCCGAGTCGTGAACCGTCAGGGAATGATCGTGGCCGTGGGACTCGGCGGGGGCGGCGTGCCCGTTGGCTTCGGAACCATTCCGCACGAAGCCAAGGTCATGACGTCGGTGTGGGGCAGCCGTCGCCAACTCGACGAACTCCTCGACCTCGCCCGCAGGGAACCTTCGGTCCTGCCGCTGATCGAGTCACTGCCGCTCAGCCAGGCGCAGCTCGCGCACGATCGGCTCCGGGCGGGCAACGTGGAGGGACGACTGGTCCTCGTTCCCTGAGCCCGAACGACGAGCCCGCCGACGACGAGCCCACCGACGACAGGCCCGGACCGACGACTAGGGGTGGACACCGCCATCGACGGTGAAGGCCTGCCCGGTGCAGTAGGCCGACTCATCACTGGCCAGGAACAGCACCATGTTGGCGATGTCGATCGACTGTCCCATACGACGCAGCGGAATGGTGCGCTCGACCTTGGCCCGGACCTCGTCGTCGGTGAAGGACCGGAGATCTTCGGTCATCGGCGTCTCGATGATTCCCGGATGCACCGAGTTCACTCGAATCCCGTAGCGGCCCCATTCCTTGGCCGCCGCCTTGGTCATGCCCGTCACGGCGAATTTCGTCCCGCTGTAGGCACCGTGATTCGGTACGCCTTCGAGCCCAGCCACCGAACTGATGTTGACGATCGAGCACGGCTTCTCGGCCGCGATCATGGCGTTGGCCACGGTCCGCATTCCGAGGAACGTGCCCGTCTGGTTGATGGCAACCACTCGCTCGAACTCCTCGAGCGTCGTCGCTGCCAGCTTCTTCACCAGGTCGATGCCCGCGTTGTTGACCAAGACATCGATCCGACCATGGCTCTCCATGACCCCACCCACCACGGCTTCCCATTCAGGCTCGGAGCGGACATCGAGGTGCCGGTAGGTCGCTCCCTCGATGGTTGCCGCCGTCTGCTGTCCGAGCTCGTCGAGCACGTCGGTCAGGATCACGGTGGCTCCCTCGTCGGTGAACAACCGGCCTTCTTCGGCACCTTGTCCCCGAGATCCACCCGTGATCAGCACTACCTTGTCATCAAGCCTGCCCATCGCGCACTCCCCTTCGGTCGACCCTGATCCTGCTCGGCGGTCCGATGTCGAGCAAGTCCGATGCTCCGCTGGCAACACCCGCTTCTGGCGGCACCAGCCAACGCAAGCGGCGGCTGGGGACGCCAGAAAGCCATTCCTAGCGTTGCTTCAGCGCCGCGGCCAAGGCCAGAATTCGCTTGGCCTGGGTGAAATGCGGGACATCGACCATCTGGCCTTCGAACCGGAACGCCATCTTGCCCTGGGCCTGCTGCAC
>CALACD010000289.1 GCA_937890445.1 uncultured Acidimicrobiia bacterium
GTCAGCCCACCGGCCCAGCATTGCCGCCGAGGAGGTCCCTATGGCAAACACCGACACCGACCAGCTCGGACCGATCGACTACACGGTCATCGAGTTCCCGGGAAGCCAGTTCAACGGCGAGGTCATACCCGCCCTCAACGATCTGATCGCTGCGGGCCTGGTCCGCATCCTCGATGTCGCGTTCGTCGCGAAGGACGAAGACGGCAACGTGTTGATGGCCGAGCTCGAGGAGCTGGGCGATCTCGGACCGCTCGCCGGACTGGCCGGCTTCCTCAGCGATCTCGTCTCCGAGGAGGATCTGCTGGAGGTCGCGGCGGAGATGGAGCCCGGCAACTCTGCGGCGCTGCTGATCTGGGAGAACCGATGGGCGATACCGTTCATCGCCGCAGTGCGCGGTTCGGGCGGGGAGTTCGTGGCAAGCGGACGACTCGCCGGGGCTGCGGTACTCGAAGCACTCGCCGATGACGGCGCAACGGACTGAGGAGCGATCACACCAATGCGAAGAGGACGACCAGGGCTCGTGGGCACCGTGGCACGCACGGCGGTCATCTCCGGTACCGCCACTGCGGTGTCGAACAACGTGAGCCGACGCCAGGCAGGCAAGGCCCAGCAGGCGCAGGCAGTGGCGCAGCACGAACAACAACAGCAGTGGGAAGCGCAACAGCAGTGGGCCGCGCAACAGGCCGCCGCTGCAGCGGCAGCGGCTCCACCCCCTCCGCCCGCACCTGTTGCGGCGCAGCCGGCAACGGCCGGCTCGAGCGATGCGACCATCGACAAGCTCAAGGAGCTGGCCGAGCTCAAGGCTCAGGGCATCCTCACCGACGACGAGTTCGCAGCCCAAAAGGCCCGCATTCTCGCCGGTTGACCCGCATTCTCGCCGGCTGGATCGCCCGAGGGCGTCCCAGCCGGCGAGACCGCAGGTCGATGGAGCTCAGGCCGACGGCATGCCTGCCTGGAGCTTTTTCATCATCTTGTCGATGGTGAAGGACGCCGGATCCTGCGTGGGCGGGAACTCGACGAGCGATTGCAGCATCTGAGCAACGAACGTCTGGATCGGGATCATCACCCATGCCCGGTCGAGGAGCCAGTCCCAGTAGGTGTTCGACGTGATGTCGGCCCGTTCGAAGGGATCGGTCCTGAGATTGAACAACTTCGGCACACGCAGCTCGGTGAAGGGCTCGGCCCACACCTGCAACGTTCCGGCCGCCCGCTGCTCCATGAAGACGACCTTCCAGTTGTCGAACCGGATTGCGGTGAGGTCGCCGTCGTCGGACACGTAGAAGAAGTGCTGGCGCGGGCTCTGGTCGACGTCGCCGCGCAGGTACGCGTTGAGGTCGTGCCCGTCGAGATGGACCTTGTACTCCCGGCCGTCGAGCGTCGTGCCCGCCTTCAGGCGATCGGCGACGTCGGTGTCGCCGGCCGCGGCGAGCAGGGTGACGAACCAGTCGTTGTGGGCGACGATGCCGTTGCGGACCTCGCCGGCGGCCCATGCATCGGGCCAGCGGACCATGCACGGCACCCGATAGGCGCCTTCCCAGTTGGAGTTCTTCTCGCACCGGAAGGGCGTCATGCCCGAGTCGGGCCAGGTGTTCAGGTGCGGCCCGTTGTCGGTCGAGTACTGCACGATGGTGTCGTCGGCGATGCCGAGTTCGTCGAGGAGATCCAGGAGCCGGCCGACCTGGCCGTCGTGCTGGATCATCACGTCGTGGTACTCGGACTGCCAGCGCCCTGCCTGTCCACGGATCTCGTCTGGGCAGTGGGTCCGGAAGTGCATGTGGGTCGTGTTGAACCACAAGAAGAACGGGGTGCCGGCTGCGGCGGCGTCGCGGATGAACCGCTCGGCTTCGACGAGGAACTCGTCGTCGACGGTCTCCATCCGCTTCTTGGTCAACGGCCCCGTGTCCTCGATGCGCTGGCCGCCCTCGACCGACGCGTCGGCCCAGGAGTGGATGACCCCGCGGGGGGCGAACATGGCACGGAAGTTGGGGAACTCCTCGGCAGTCGGATAGTCCGGGTGCTCGGGCTCCTCTTCGGCGTTGAGGTGGTAGAGGTTGCCGAAGAACTCGTCGAACCCGTGTGCGGTGGGGAGGTGTTCGTCCCGGTCACCGAAGTGGTTCTTGCCGAACTGCCCCGTCGCGTAGCCCTGATCCTTCAGTGCGGTGGCGATCGTCGGGTCGCTCTGCTGATAGCCGATCGGGGCGCCCGGCATGCCGACCTTGGTGAGGCCTGTCCTGTACGGGTTCTGCCCACTGATGAAGGCCGCCCGCCCGGCGGTGCAGGACTGCTCGCCGTAGTAGTCGGTGAAGCGGATGCCTTCCTCCGCGATGCGGTCGATGTTCGGGGTGCGGTACCCCATGATCCCGTCGGAGTAGGACGACAGGTTCGTGATCCCGATGTCGTCACCCCAGATGATCAGGATGTTCGGCTTTCCGTTGGGCATGGTCGGTCAGGTCCCTTCGTCGGTTTGGTAGCTCGACGCTAAGTCTCGAGCGGTCTGTCGTGATCACCCGGCTCGGGTGACCACGCGTCGACGGCCGCCCCGAAGGGCGGCCGTCGGGTTCGAGTGGGGTTCGACGCGGGGACGGGGCGGCCGATCAGGCCAGGGCTTCGGCCTTGAGCCGCTCGAACTCCGCATCGTCGATGGCGCCCTGTGCCCGCAGCGCAGCGAGCCGCTCGAGTTCGGCGACCCGCCCGCCCCCGCCGGCGGCCTGGCGAATGTAGGACTGCATCGCAGCGTCCTGGGCTTGGACGGCCTCGATGTCGCGCTCGTTCATCGATCGGCCTCGGACGATGACGTACGCGAACACCCCGAGGTAGGGCATGGCGACGACGAAGATCATCCACAGCACCTTCATCACGCCACCAATGTCCCGGCTGCGGAAGATGTCGGCGAACACACGGATCACCAGCAGGATCCAGAGGAAGAACAGGGTGATCCAAATCGTCGACCAGAGGACCTGGCCGACCTGCCACTCAGCGAACATGCAGTGCTCATTTCGTCAGGCTGCCGCAGGGGGTCCACGGCAACGGAGAATCCGAGGCCACTCTGTCCGGCGGGCATGGGTCGGACATCACCCGATCCGGGTGATCGGTTACGGCGATGGCCTCGGACTCGGGCCAATCATCCTGACTGGGTGATCAGATCGCCGACCGGAATCGGAAACGATGTCGTACGGATCACGGGGAGGTGAATCGCTATCAACGCCCGCTACGAGATCATCGTCTCTGGTCGTCTCGGACCCCGACTGGCAGGTGCCATCGAAGGCTTCGAGGCCGTCGGCACCGAGGACGGCACGACCCGTCTCGTCGGCTGGGTCCGCGATCAGTCCGAGCTGCAGGGGAAGGTGCGGCGGGTGGGCGACCTCGGCCTCGAACTCGTCTCGGTCGCTCGACTGGCGGACTGAGCTGACCTGTCGTGCAGCGCGAAGAGTCGGCTTCCGTGTCAGAATCCCGCGGTGACCACCGTCAGGGCGAAGCTGACACCTCCCGGGTCTCCTCGATTCGTGATCCCGCGACAGCGAGTGTCAGAGCTCGTGGCGGAGGTATGGCATCACCGACTGGTCACCGTCATCGCGCCGGCCGGTTACGGGAAGTCCACTGCGATCGCCGAGTTCCTCCGAGACACGCCGGCCCAGCGGAAGGCGTGGTTGTCGCTCGACGAGCGCGACGCCGACCCGGTACGACTTGGTCGCCATCTCCTGGCGGCACTCGAGGAAGCCAGCCCGGCGATCGGCGACGCCGTGGCTGCGGTGCTCGACGGTGCATCGAATCGACTGGACGATCGGTTCACCGATGCGCTCCTCGAGCAGCTGTGGCAGTTCCGAGACGATCTGGTGTTCGTGCTGGAAGACGTCGACCGAGTCGATGCATCGTTGGTGGCGGATCTGTCGCGCCTGGTACTGGAGGCCCCGACGCACGTGCACTTCGTGGTGTCGGCGCGGGCCGATCCGAGCCTGCCGACCGCACGGCTGCGCAGCCGCGGTGATCTCTTCGAGATCCGTGCCGATGACCTCCGGTTCACCAACGCGGAGACCCAGGCTCTGGTGACAGCGGTCGCCGGCGTGGACCTCACCGCGGACGCCGCTGCGCATCTGGGTCGTCGGACCGAAGGCTGGCCGGTGGTCGTCCACCTGGCCGCGCTGTCGTTGGCGGATCGAGGTCGAAGCGATCCCTTGCTCGCGATCGATGCGACCGAACGCAACATCGTCGATTACCTTTCGGCGGAGATCCTGGCCCTCGAGTCCGCCGACGTTCGGTCGTTCCTCCAGGACACTTCGGTGCTCGCAGTGTTGGATCCAGACATGTGCGATTTCGTGACGCAGCGGTCGGACTCGGCCAGGATCCTGGACGACCTGAACCGGCGGGGGTCTTCCTCGCGAGGGTCGATGACGCCACGGCGCAGTATCGCTGCTACCGCTTGCTGCGGGAGTTCCTGGCCCAAGACCTGCAATCCCGCGACCCCGTCCGCCCGAAGGCACTGCGCAGACGAGCGGCGCAGCGGGCACTCGAACGCGGCGAGGTGGAGGCAGCAGCCGGCCATCTCGTCGCCGCCGAGGACTGGACCGGCCTGGCCGATCTGATCCGCGCGCACGGTCGTGGCCTGTGGGAACAGGGAAGGGCGCAGACGCTCGTCTCGTGGATGCAGGCGGTGCCGCGCAGCGTGCTCTTCGGCCGGCCCTGGTTTGCCCTCAGCCTTGCTGCCATGCAGCTGTCGGCAGGTTCGCCGGAAGCCTCGTCGGCGGTGCTGGTCGATCTCGAGCGCACGTGCGAGCTGAGCACCGAGGAGCGGCTCCTCAGCGACGTCTTGCACTGCATGATCGTGCTCGCCCGAAACCAGCCTGCCGTGTCCTTCGGTCGCGCGGAGGCTGCGGCAGCGGCGATCGATCAGGTGGACGAGTCGCAGTTGCCCGACCTCTTCGGAGCCTCGACGCTCGCAGATGTGCGCTCGATCCTGGGCTGGACCGCGGCGCAGGCACAGTTGCTCGCCGGCGACGGGAGGGCGGTGGCGTCTGCCCGGGGCGCGGTCGAGGGACCGGCATCGACACCGATCGCGTTGCAGGTGCATCGTCACGCCACGGCTGCGCTGGTGGAGGCGCTGCTCCACAACGCATCGAGCGCGTCATCGCATGCGCAACGCGCACTCGACCTCGCGGGACGCCACCTCGGCGAGGGCCATCCGTCGACACCGATGGCGCATGTTGCCCGCATCATCGTGGCCCGATCCCTGAACGAGATGGATCGTGCTGGCGAACATGTCGACGCTGCTCTCGAGCTTGCGGTTCGGTGGCACCGCTCTCCCATGGCGGCACTGATCCTCGCCGAGCGAGCGCTGATCAGCGTTGCGTGCGACGAGGCGGCCGATGCAGTGAGCTGGCTGCGTCGCCTCGAACGGCTGCCCTCCACCGATCGGTCGGCGCTGGTCGACAGTCGGGCTCGGGCTGCGGAGCTCCGTGCGCATTTCGCGCTCGGCGATCCAGCGGCCGGATGGGATGTCATCGAGCGCGCTCCTGACGTCATGGGGTGGGACCTCGCCTATGCAGGCATCGTCATGGCGCTCGACGAGGGAGACGTCGGACGTGCTGCGAAGTACCTCGACGCCTGGCCGAGGGAGGCCACACCATTCGGAGCGCTCGAACGGGAACTCGCCGCGGCGATGGTCGATCACCGCCTGGGTGATACGGCCGATGCGCGGGCCCAGTGCGAACGGGTGCTTCGCCAGACGGCGCGTCTGGGAACGGTCCGGCTCTACCTCGACGGTGGGGCCGCGTGTCTCGAGCTGCTGGAGGAGACCGCACGTGCGGCATCACCGTATGTGCACCTCTCCGACGTGTTGCGCACCTGCCGTCGAGCGACCCCGGGCCGGCCTGTGTTGGTCGACCAGCTCAGCCCGCGGGAGCTGGAGGTGCTCCAGCGACTCCCGACTCGCCTGTCGAATGCGGAGATCGCGACCGCTCTGTTCATCTCGACGAATACGGTCAAGACGCACGTGAAGCACATCTACCAGAAGCTCGGTGCAAGCGATCGCGACGATGCCGTCCGCAAGGCGCACGAGCTCGGCCTGCTCTGAAGGAA
>CALACD010000290.1 GCA_937890445.1 uncultured Acidimicrobiia bacterium
GGTGCAGATGGTCTGGTCATTCTCGGTCAGATCGATCAAGAGCGGCGCCAGCGCGCCCTCGTCGCGTGCCTCGAAGCGGTAGAGGACGTGATGGTCGACTCCGGCCAACGGGTCGAGGGATCGGCGACGAATGGCGCGGTCGATGTCTCGAGCGCGTTCGACCGAGCGTCCGAGGCGAGGACGATCCTGGTAGGCGAGACCGTGAAACATGGTCGTGACCCCGGCTGCCCGCGCTCGTCCCTCGAACGAACCCAGGGCGAACTCGAGCGGAAACTCCACCGTTCGTCGGGGAGCGATCTCCTTCTCGAGACCGTCGCTGTGGGTGTCGATCAGCCCGGGCAGAAGAAACAGACCGGCACCGTCGAGGGCATCTCGATTCGTGACACCGTCAGAATCGATCGAGGTGATGAGGCCGTCCTCGACGATCACAGTGGCGTCATCGATGATCCGATCGGCCAGCACGGCTCGGACGTTGCGTATCGACAACGTGACTCCGTCGTCACTTTTCGGGCTGACGGTCGTCTGCTCGTCGAAAGGGTTCATGTGGGGATCAACTCCATCCCGCGGTCCAGGACCGGTCCAGCCGGTCCGATGTCGATGATGCGGCCGCCACTCATGACCGCGACGCGGTCGGCCAGCTGCCGAATGGCGCCCAGGTCGTGAAAGACGCTGAGCACGGTGGCGCCGCGTGCCGTCAGGTCGGCAATGACGTCCAACACCGCTGAGCGGTTGGCCGGATCAAGGGCAGACACCGGTTCGTCCAGCAGCACCAGGCGCGGTGCGACGACGAGGCCGGCCGCCAGATTGACTCGCTGCTTCTCCCCACCGGAGAGGAGCGACGGGTAGGTCGCCCACAGGTTCTCGTCGATGTTGACTCGCCGCAGGACTTCTGCGGCGCGGTCTGCGGCCTCGTCGTGGGCAACGCCCATACGGACGGCCCGCCGTGTGACGACGTCGAGTACGCCTCGTCGGGGCTCCGCCCGGAGAAACTGTGAGACATAGCCGATCTCCCGCTCACGAAGGTCCGCCATGTCGCGATCGGCCAGTTCGAGCAGATCGACGACGACGTTGGCCTCGGTCCGGTACAGGATTGCGCCACGGTCGCTGGCGTAGGTCCGGTGAATGCACTTGAGCAGCGACGATTTGCCCGCACCCGAGAGGCCGGCAAGACAGAGGTGTTCGTTGACGTGGACATCCAGATCGATGCCCTGGAGACCGTCGATGATCCTGCCATCGACGGCATGCAAGGTGAAGGTCTTGTCCAGCCCTCGTGTGGACAACAGCGTTTCGGAGGACAGCGCTTCGGAGTTCAGCGTTTCGGAGTTCATCCTCGTGCAGCTCCAACCAGCCGTTGGCTGTAGGGATGCTGGGGGTCCTCCAGCAGCTGGTCGGTCAGGCCTTGTTCGACGATTCGTCCGTGGTGCATCACGACCGAACGCCGGGTGAGCATTTCGATCACATTGAAGTCGTGGCTGACCACCACGGCCCCGACCCCGGTCTCGTCGAGGAGGTCGCGGATCAGATCGAGCACCCCGGCTGCCACCGACGCATCCAGGCCAGTGGTTGGTTCGTCGAGCAGGAGAACGCTTGGCCTGTTGGCCAGCGCCTTGGCCAGCTGCACCCGCTGCCGCATGCCCCCCGAGAAGGTGCCGACCGGATCGTCCATACGGTCGAGCGGCACCTCGGTGCGAGCCAACAGTTCGGCGGCCCGGGCTCGGATCTGCCCGAAGTTCCGCCATCCGGCGGCCGTGAGTCGATCGGCGATGTTCCCACCGGCCGAGACACCAAGATCGAGTCCCTCGCTCGGATCCTGGTAGACGACGGCGAGTTGGTCGATGCGCAAGGCCCTTCGAGCCGACGGTTCCATGTCGAAGAGGTTGGTTGCGCCGTCATCGACACTCCGCAGTCGTGCTTGCCCCGTCGTAGCTGTCTGATCGCCTGCGATGCAACGCATGACGGTCGACTTGCCAGATCCCGATTCGCCGATGACGCCCAGCGCTTCCCCTGGCACCACCTCGAGGTCGATGTCCCAGCACCCGACGATGGCACCGGTTGATGGACTGACCGTTCGTCCGAAGTCGGGTCCGGTTCCGGGAACGGCCTCGGCCCCGCCGGGACCATAGACCTTGCCCAAACCCTCGACCAGGAGCGCCCATTCGTTCGGCGCGTTCACAGTTCGACCTCTGTCTCGACCAGGGTGGTCGGATCGAGCAGTCCGGCATCGACCCGTTGACGGGCACACCAGTCGGTGTCGCTGCAGACCCACTCCGAGGTGCCGTCCTGGCGAGGTAACTCCACCAAGTAGGCGGCCCGCTCACCGCCGGGCCGTATCAGGCCGCATCGGCATGCCGATGCAATGGCCTCGACCTCGAAGGCCACATCGGTGAAGGTGAGGGGTTCGACGTCGGTGTGGGGCGGAATGGCGTAGATCCGCTTCTCTCGACCTGCTCCGAACAACGAGAGGAACTTGGCCTGATGGAGACGAGGCACATCCCAACGAGGAATGGGGGTGGTGGCAATGACGTACCGATCGTTCACCAGGCACGGATACCCCGTGGTCTGGGTGATGACCCCGTTGCGAACGATGTCCTCGTAGAGACTGACCCACATCTTGGCGTAGTCGCCCTCGGCATGCATTCGGCGGAGTTCGTTCATGTCGCGCTCGACACCCCGCAGTGGTTCGGGCACAGGTACCTGGAGAACCAGGGTCTGATCCTCGATCAGCTCGTCTTCGGGAACGCGGTGCCGGGTTTGGATGATCGTGGCTGCTCGGGCATCGGTCGTGGTCTCCACCTCTTCGGACCTGCGAATGAGACGTCGGAGATTGGCTGCGTTCACACCGCCGTCCTCTCCCTGGTCATAGACCTTGACCGTGTCGTCATCCCCGATCACGGCCAACGTGATCTGTAGTCCGCCCGAACCCCAACCTCGGGCCACCGGCATCTCCCGCGAGCCGAAGGGAACTTGATAACCGGGCACGGCGACTGCCGTCAGCACAGCTCGTCGGACCTCCCGTTTCGAGGATTCGTCGAGGATCGGACGAGCGGTTTCGTTGGAGGTCTCGATGGCCAACTCGAGCAGTCTCATGCGCCCACTCCGGAGAGATCGGTGACTTCGCAGTCCGAGACCGCGACGGGTCGGCGGTCCGCTCGGGCCTGGCGAACTCGATCGGACCGCAACGCTGACTTGCGTTCCATCATGGAACGGAAGGTCACGTAGTGCGGCAACTTGAGGTGCTCGAGGAATCCGGATGCATCGAGCCCGTCGGTGGTGAGCAGCACCGACTGTTCGAGTGGCCCGGAGCCGTCGTCTCTCGCCAGTGCGATGTCGAGGTTGGCCATGGCGATGGCCTTGCGCTCGTTGTGTCCGAACGTCATGCCGTAGCCGACATCGAAGCGAGTTCGGTCCTCGTCGACTCCGTCGAGATCCTCGATCGCTTCCACCTCTGTCACCCGGACGTGGCCGACCGTGAGTGGTTCGCCCGTCAGGGGATGCTCGACCGAGACCGGCAGCCGTCCGTGACGAACCTCGCCCAGCGTGACCTCGTGGAGATGGCGGTCGGGACCGAGGATGTTGCGATACCACAGCTGGACCAGGGCACCGGTTTCGGCTCTGGCCATGGCCGACAGTCGCGCCGATCGGGGCGACCCGGGACGGGCCGGAAGTCGGGTGATGTCGATCGGGTCGGGATCGTCGGACCGGCGCCGATCGACCACCGCGTCCATCGAGCGAAGCGCATCGAGCAGCCGACCTGGCACCCGGGTGGCCCGATCGATGTCGTGGTCTGCGACCTCATCGGCCTCGGTCGTCCCGGTGTCGGTCAAACCATCGGCCACGGCCATCACGGCCTCGTTGCGGGCTTGATCCTCGGGAGTGAGATCGAGCAGCCGACCCGTGTAGTCCAGGGTGCGACCCAGCAACTGGGGGCCCGGCGGCTCCCGAAAGGCAGGGACGATTCGGCGGAGCACGTCGATCTCGTCGGCATCCACGGTGCGCGTAGCACCGAATCGGGGGAGGGTGGAGCGATGGGCCCGGACCAGGTGTGTTGCTTCGATGAGGTCGCCTTCGGCCTGACGAAAGGCCCGCGCCGCGAGTTCGGGATCCCAGAGTCCTCCCTCACCCATCACCCGGTCGACGGCGTAGCCGAGGCGGTCGATGATCTGATCCAGCTCGAGCCACGAGCTGCGACTCTCCCGCTGGCGGGTCCGAACCAGTTCTTCCGCTGCTCGGATGGCGTCGAAGCCCCCCTTTGCTGCTACGTAGCCCATGGATCTTCCTTCGTGTCTGTGGTGTTCGTGTCTGTGGTGTTCGTGTCGGTGACGAGGACGGCCGTGGTGCGAGCAATCGCGGCGACGTATCCCTCCGGGGTGAAGAGCCACGTGTCGAAACCACACGGGTGCACGCCGGTTGCGGTCCCGAGACGTCGTGCCAGGGTCGAATCGAGGCCTCGAACCCACAGCGAGCGGGATCCGGGGATGCCGGGTCCTCGGAGATCGAGGCGAACTGCACCGAGGCCGCTGTGGATGGTGTCGCCCTCGGCGTGTTCACGCAGTTCCTCGACCAGCAGACCGACCTTGGCTCCGTCCTCGGGAGCCAATGCGCTTCCGGTCGGAATGCGATCGAGTCGGTCGTGGGTCAGATGCGACAGCCCGATGATCGACGCCGTCTCGAGATGCACCATCGACGCCCGGGTGGCGTCGGCCACCAGCCTGGCGGTCGGGTGCACGGGATCATCCTCGATACTCACCGCAACATCGACATCGGCCAGTGCCAAGGCCAACCAGGTCGACATCGGGATCTCGGGGTGCACGGTCGACACCGGGAGCTGCAAGGTCCGGCCCGGCTCGGCCAACGTCTGGAGGAGTACGTCGAACACTCGTTGTGAGGAGTGACCGGTCAAGCGAGCGGTGGCGATCAGGTTCATTCGCTCAGCTCCTCGAACCGAACGATGGTTGGTTCCAGATCACGCCACTCGTCAGCTCGTTCGCGAACGACGCGCCTCTGGGTCACCTCGCACAGATCGAGGACGCTGCCGGCGTACCGGCCTCCGCTCTCGACCTCGGCATCCAAGATGGCGGCCGCCAACGAAGCCAGGCGATCGTCACCCATTCGCATGCTCCAGGCCCGAACACCTCGGTGGATCACCTCGGATTGCGTGACGAGCACGTCGCCCAGATGGAAACGAGTGGTCTCGACCGGCTCGCGGACCGAGAGCATCAACATGCCCACTTCGGGTTCCCGAACAAGTTCCAGGTCCTCGGCATCTTCGAGGCAGGCCTGGGCCAGTTCGACCAGGAGTGCGGCGTCGGCGGCTGCGAGAAGCTCGCTGCGGCGGGTTCGCGTCGGCGGACCGGCCTGTTGCACGGTGGTGTCGGTGTGCATCGATTGGGGCTCTCTCTCTTGTTCGGGATCGGATCGCTGTTCGGTCATTGCTCGGCCGGACCCAGTTCCAGATAGACGCGGAAGCAGTCAGGTCGGAGCCATCCCTCGGAGTACTCGACAGCCGTCCCGGTCTCGGGGCAGCGATTGATGCTCTGGGTGTGCCAGGCCAGCGGACGTCCCACCAGATCCAGAGCCATGGCAATGGAGTCGGGGGCCGAGATCAGCTCGGCCCGAGACCACCACCGCCGCGGCCGCAGGCCGTAGTGCTCGTCGAGAATACGGGCCGCGGACCCTCCTCTGCGGAGGTGGGCGCCGATGCCGGGCACCAGGCCGGAGGGAACGTACATGGAGTGGTGCGACGCGATGTTGCCATCGATCCTCCCGCGTCGAACGGCCCGAGTGACCATTCGTCCTCGCGGAATGTCGAGCCGCTGCGCCACCTTCGCTGAACTCCGTTCGCTGGCCACGACGTCGACGTCGTAGCTGGCGCGGTGGCCGGCTCGTGTGACGATCTCGCTCCAACTGGGGAGGGGTTCCGAACGCAACGGGTAGTCGATGCGGAGCCCGACAAAGGTCCCCGATCCACGGATTCTCCGAACGTGATGACGTTGCTCGAGCTCACGTAGGGCCGCCCTGGCCGTGATTCGGCTGACTCCGAACGAGGGCCCGAGTTCGTTCTCCGATGGTAGGCGCGAACCGGGATCGAGGTCGGCGAGAGTGTCTTCCAACGCGTCGGCGAGGACCAGGTAGGCGGTGTTGGAACGGCTCATCGACGGCGATCCAAGCATCGTCGAGTTGTCATGACAACAGGGTCGGCAAGAGTTCACTTCGTGCTCGGACGGGGTTCACCAGGAACCCTCTACGTTCATGGTCGTGAACAAGATTTCGACACCTCGGGCCCGAATCGTGGGAGGGCTCGTCCTCACGCCGACGACGAGCCATCCCCTTCCCGGCACGGTGCATTGGACCGACGACACCCTTTCCGACGTGACGATCGGTGACGAACCAGCGACCGATCTCGGGGGAGGAACCTGGGCGACCATCGAGGCGGACGGCTGCTGGGTCCTGCCGGGAATCGTGGATCTGCACGGGGATGCGTTCGAACGTTGCCTGATGCCGCGAGGTGGTGTGCAGTTCGAACTCGATCTTGCGCTGCAGGAGAACGACGCCCACCTTGCCGGTGCGGGAATCACCACCTCGTTCCTCTCGGCCACCGACAGTTGGGAGCCGGGACTTCGGAGCCGGCCGATGCTGCGCCTGTTGGTCGAGGCGCTCGGACGACGCAGCGGTGAGAACACCGTCCTGCTCCACGTCCGCCACGAGCGATGCAACACCGATGATCACGACGAGCTGATGTCGTGGGTCACCCAGGGTGCCGTACACCTGCTGTCCTTCAACGACCACACGCCCGGTGGCATCGCCCACATCACCGGGCTGAGCGCTTCACAGATCGAGCGGGCCGGTGTATCCCGATCCGAACTCGAGGAGCGACAGCGAACAGCGATCGAGCGTCGCACGCTCGGTTTCGAACAGGAGAAGGATCTGGCCGACGCGGCCGCAGCGGTCGGCTGTCGAACGGCGAGCCACGATCCCAGTTCGACCGCCGACCTCGAACGTGACCTCCGACTCGGGGTTCGTGTGGCGGAGTTCCCCGAGTCGATCGGCTTGGCTCAGGCGTATCTGAACGAGGGAATCGAGGTGCTCCTCGGTGCCCCGAACGTCGTTCGAGGCGGCTCGCACCTGGGCAATCTTTCGGTGCGCGATGCGCTTCGAGAGCAAGCGGGGACCCTGCTGTGTTCGGATTATCACTATCCGTCTCTCCTCCAGGCCCCGTTCCTGCTGCTCGAAGCAGGAATCGCCGATCCGGCCGGCGCATGGTCCCTCGTGTCGTCCACTCCGGCCGCGGCGGCCGGACTTGCCGATCGGGGTCGGCTCGAGACCGGGGCCAGGGCCGATGTGATCGTGGTGGAGCCGCCGTCGTTGGGTCAACAGGCCCGGTTGCGGGCGGCGATCTCAGGCGGGAAGTTGGTGTGGGGGTCCTTCGCCCCATGAAGCACGAACTGATCTTCTATGCCACGCCGGCCGGTTCGCTCAAGGAGACCTGCGACCGCTACTTCGACCTGTTGAAGACACCAACGGTGGCCCAGACCTATCCTCCGCACTGCACCCTGACTGGCTTCTTCCATCGCGATTCCTTCGATGTCGCAGCCGTGTTGGACGATGTGGCTGCGGTGGTGTCGTCCGAGAGTGGGTCGATGACGGTGCCCGACGGGGCGGTTGCGATCGAGGCACTTCGAGTCACCGATGAGTGGATCGGCCTCGAGGTGACGTCGGCGTTCCTTGCCGACGTGACCGCGCAGTTCGTGTCCCGCCACGTGACACCGCTTGGCGCCGATGTCCTCCGGCCGAAGTCCTGGCTGCATCTCAGCCTCGCCTACGGCGTCGAGGATCTGTCCGACGCCGCGGAGCTGGCGGACAGGTTGTTCGTGCCGGTCCCGGACGGGGGTTGG
>CALACD010000291.1 GCA_937890445.1 uncultured Acidimicrobiia bacterium
CGATGGGCTCGGGACGACCGTCGTAGACGACCTGCACGATGGCGGTGGCTCCGCCCACGACGGGAGTGCGAGCGGTGATGATCAGTTCTCGCCCCTCGCGTACGAAGGTGGCCGGTTCGTTGTCGACGGTCACCGTTCGGACCGTCAGGCCCACCAGGTCGAGATGGAAGACCGGTAGCTCGGTCGTTGCCACCAGGGTCAGCGTGGCGACTCCGGCCAGGCCGGCCTCGGTCACGTCGAGCGCGAGGTCATAGGAAATCACGTCGTAGCCGGTGTTGCCGAGGCCCTCGAAGAGTCCATCGCCGATGCTGCCCGACGCCGCTCCGCCCGCCACGGTCGGTCCGGGCCGGTCATCGGGTTGCGGTTCGGCCGTCCGATCGGTCTGCGATCCAATGCTGGAGCGAGGCGGCTCGACTTCGATGGTCGAGTCGGGAGTGTCGATGCGGTCGAGGGGTCCGGTCCGGTCGCTGGATGAGCAGGCGGCACCGAGCATGCCCAGCGCGACCAGCACGCCGACGACGAGGTCTCGTCGCAGTGCGGATGGGCGATCCCGAACTGCGAACGATGCACACATGGTGAGGACGATATTCGCCCTGGCACCGGTCTTGACGGCGGCACCAGGCGCCAGCGCCAGGCCCCGGTGCCAGCGCCAGGCCCCGGTGCCCGTCGCGATGCCGCAGATCACCCGACACGCGTCGTGCCGTCGATGTCGGCATCGGGAGTCGGGGGTTCGAGGCCGAGGAACACCAGAATGGCGACGCACAGTGCCGAGGCCGACGCTCCGGTCGCCATCAACCACGAGAACCCGTGTTCGAGGTAGATCCAGGCGCCCACGACCGATCCTGCGGCTCGGGTGACGGTCGACAAGCCGAGTGACCAACCCATGACCTGGGCCCGAGCCTCGGGGTCCAGTTCGGTCGTCATCGAGATGGAGGAGACCAGCGCGAACTCGAACCCCAGAAACGCCAGAGCCAAGAGTGCCAGCCCCTGAGGGATGGGTGGATCCGGGTTCGACGCCAGCATGCCCATGGCCAGGGTCAACAGTGCGGTGCCGGCGATCACCGAGTTCTTCTTGCCCCATCGGTCGGTCACGCTCGACGAGGCGGTGGATGCCACCGCCTCGATGACGCCGATCGTCATCGCTGCGAATCCGATCCGGGCCGGGTCGAACCCGTAGGTGTCCTCGAGCCACAGTCCGTGACCGATCAGCATGAACTGGGATCCCAGGGCCATCGCTGCGAACGCAGCCAGGCTCACCACCACCATTCGATTGGCGGTCGGTCGCCGCACCTCGCGCTCGGCCGCTCCGGCGATGGGACCGCCCTGTGCCTGTCGAGCAATGCCGGCAACGAGAGGTAACCCGACGAGGCAGAGAAACGCCGTCGCCGCCCACCAACCGACACCGTTGATGAGCAGCCCGAGGATCGGGAGCCCGATCAGGGCCGACCCGGCCCACGACAATTCGATCAGGCCGATCACTCGGCCCCGGCGTTCGTAGGCGACGTTGTCGCCGACCCAGGCGTTCATCGAGATGTCGAAGATCAGTTTGGCGAATCCGAGAAGGAAGAAGCCGATGACCAGGCCGATGGCCCCCAAGCTCGAAAGGCCGAGCCCGAGCACGACTGCTGCACTGGCGACGCCCATCACGAACGTCGAGTTGCGTCGGTCGGCGACTCGGCCCACCGATGGGGCGGCCATGGCCGTCAGATCCCGCAGGCTCAGGACCAGACTCAGTGCCTCGACCGACAATCCCGAACCGCGGGCCAGCGCCGGCAGGAACGTGAAGGGAAAGCGCACCGCGCTGTTGCTGACGAGTCGGAAGCCCACGAGCCACGGCAGAGCCCGACGAACGGGGGCCGGGAACTCGGCCAGAGGAGAATGGCGCACGAGGTTGTCTATCGGTCGGGCCAGGCCAAGCCGACCACCAGCGCCGCGCCGATGGCTCCACCGGTCGAGGACAACACCAGATCTCCGATGGTGTCGGCGTAGGTGAGGCTCAGTCCGTTGTCTCCCTTGAGTTGCGCCAGATACTCGAGCACCTCCCACCAGATGATTGCGAGTCCGCCGAAACCCCATCCCAGGGCCCAGCCGTTCAAGCGGCCGATACCGGTTCGGGACAGGGCGAGGGTGACACCGGCCATCAGCAGTACCCAGTTGACGAAGTGGAGCACGTCGTCGGTTCGGTCATAGGTGTTGTAGAAGTTCGCCACGTTGCCCATCGTGTCGAGCAGGAACGGGGCTACGACCAGCGCATCGACCAGGTAGGGATATCGGGGGTGGGAACCGCGCAGCTTCCAAACCACGGGAACGACGAATGCCGGTAGCAGATAGACGGGAACCCGGCTGGCCATGCCCTTGCCGGCGAACTGTTCCCAGTCGGGGAAGGCAACGGTCACGATCAATGCCACCACCAGACCGATCCGGACGGCCCACAGCAAACGCGGCTGCCAGCGGGGGTTCGAGGGGCGGAGGGCAGCATGCTGCGGTGAGACCACGACGCGACGTTAGGCCTCGGGGTGAAGGTGCCCGGGGACGCTCCAGCTTCTAGTCTTGTCCCATGCCCGAGTACCGATCACGAACCACCACGCATGGCCGCAACATGGCCGGAGCGCGCGCCTTGTGGCGGGCGACCGGCATGACCGATGGGGATTTCGACAAACCCATCATCGCCATTGCCAACTCCTTCACCCAGTTCGTCCCGGGACACGTCCACCTCAAGGATCTGGGGCAACTGGTTGCCCGCGAGATCGAGGACCACGGCGGCGTCGCCAAGGAGTTCAACACGATCGCGGTCGACGATGGCATTGCCATGGGTCACGGTGGCATGCTCTACAGCCTCCCCAGTCGAGAATTGATCGCCGACGCGGTCGAATACATGGTGAACGCGCACTGCGCCGATGCGCTGGTGTGCATCTCGAACTGCGACAAGATCACGCCCGGCATGCTGATGGCAGCGATGCGGCTCAACGTTCCGACCGTGTTCGTCTCGGGGGGTCCGA
>CALACD010000292.1 GCA_937890445.1 uncultured Acidimicrobiia bacterium
GCCATGGCCGACTACGACGATGCCTTCGGGATCGAGGACCGCCGACGGACCTCGTGAATCATCGATCGGTCGGTGGAAGCGAGGCCAGACGCCGCATTGCCGCCACGCCGAGCAGGGGACCGGGGGTCAGCAACAAGAATGCCCATCCCCAGCTGCTCTGATCCCGGACCCAGGGAACGAGGAAGATGGTGAACACCGTCAGGATGAATCCGACTGCCAACTGAACCGTCAACGCGGTGCCGACGAATCGCTGGTCGGCGACTTCGGTCACGATGGTCGAGAACTGGGCCGAATCGGCCACCACCCAGAATCCCCAGACCAGACCGAGGGTCACGGCCAGGGCCGGACGTGTTTCGGTGAATCCGACGACGATGGCCATCGTGCCCGACAGGCCCATGGCCAACCCTGCCGCAGTCGTGCGTGAGGTGCGATCCGAGATCAAACCGCCGACCACGCTGCCTGCGGCCCCGATGCCGATCACGGCGAAGGTCACGAGCGATGCCGTGTTCGGACTGTCGGCGAAGACATCACCGTAGAAGACCCCGATCCAGGCCCACATGGCGTAGAGCTCCCACATGTGGCCGAAGTACCCGAGACTGGCCAGGCGGACCCGCCGATCCATCAGCACGGTGCGAATCTGGGCCGGATCGAACGGTGCCGACGGGAAGGCGTAGGGACCGTCGCTGGCCACCCGATCCGCAATCAGTCCGCCGAGCACCGTGAGCAGCAAGGTGAGCACGATCATGGCTTCCCAGGGCGGGCTGCCGAACCCTCGGAGCAGGTGGGGGAGAGCCGAACCCAGCGTCAGCGCTCCCACCATGACGCCGAGCGCCAGACCCCGCCCTCGCACGAACCAAGCCGACATGGCCTTCAATGCGGGCGGGTAGACGCCAGCCAGGGCGACGCCAACCAGGAACCGAGAGAGCGTGGCCAGCAACGGACCGTCGGCCACGAGCAGAAGCCCGTTCGCGGTAGCCGCCCCCAGAGCCCCGATCAGTACGAGTCGTCGAGGCGGCAACCGGTCGGCGAGGTTGAGCGAGGCCGAGACCAGTGCGCCGGCGACGAAGCCGAGTTGGACCGCAATGGCCAGAAGGCTGGAGCTCGTCGCCGAGAGGTCGAACTCGACCCGTAGCTGAGGGAGGACGGCTGCGGTCGAGAACCAGGTCGTCATCGACAGGACCATGGCGATGGCCAGAATGGTCAGTTGTCGCCAGCGCTGCGAGTCGTCGGTGGGCAGGGTCGCAGCCATCGTGTCATCGTGGCTTACGTGAGGCTTCGGCGCACACTGCATCGAGGTATCGGATCGACGGTGACCTCGATCTGACACTCCGCTGCGGTCACGGGCACACTGTTCGACGTGTCGAACGAAACCATCGAAGAGATCGTTGCGCTGACGAATGCGTTCGTGGACGAGCAGTGGGACCCGGAGATCACGGTCGGTGAATGGTGGGCCCGCATGGCGGCAGCTCGACTCGTCAACACCTCGTTGCCGGTCGAGGCGGGAGGCAGAGGCTGGAACGGTGCCCAGGCGACGGCTTCCAACACGGTGCTTGCCAATCGCCGAGCGCTCGGGCCACCCAGCGGTCTCGGCATGCTTCTGGCGGCACCGACCATCGCCCACAACGGTTCCCAACGCCAGATCGACCAATGGCTGCCCAACATCCTCGATGGGACCGAGGCATGGTGCCAGCTCTTCTCCGAGCCCGGATCGGGATCAGATCTTGCTGGACTCCAGACCAAGGCCGTGCGCGACGGCGACGAATGGGTGATCACCGGTCAGAAGGTCTGGACGTCGATGGGGGCCGAGGCCGATTGGGGCATGCTCATTGCTCGGACCGATCCCGAGCTTCCCAAACACCAGGGCATCACCTACTTCGGCTTTCCGATGAACCAGCCGGGGGTCGAGGTGCGGCCCCTGACCGAGATGACCGGTCGGGCACTGTTCAACGAGGTGTTCATCTCCGAGGCGCGGGTACCTCACGACAACATCATCGGAGGCGAGGGCAACGGCTGGCGAGTGGCGAACTCGACCTTGATGTTCGAACGGGCCGGCATCGGCGGCGGGCACGGCGGCGGTTTCGGTACCGCCTCGCCGGGCCGCATCGTCAATCATCTCGAACGGCGCGTGGGTGACTTCCTCGGCAAGTCCAGCTCGATCGGGGCCGGCGCCGTCGGTCGGCGGATGCTTGCTCTGCTGAGCGACGAGGCCGATGCCAGAGGAAGGTCCGGCGACCCGGTCATTCGAGATCGTCTGGCCCAGCTGCACATCCTGTACCGGTTGTCGGGCATGACCATGAAACGCCACGCTGCGATGCGTCGGGCCGGGCAGAAGAACACGGGGCTCGGAGCCGGAGTCGAAGGCAACCTGGCCAAGATCCTGAATACGAAATCCCTCCACCTCGCTC
>CALACD010000293.1 GCA_937890445.1 uncultured Acidimicrobiia bacterium
CAACAGGTCGTCGCGAATCTGGAACGCAGCACCGAGATGGAATCCGAAATCGACGACACGATCAGGATCGGCCGCTCCCAAGGATCCGATGAGCAGCCCGACCCGCATCGGATGGATCGTCGTGTACCAGCACGTCTTGCGCATCACGAGATCCAGGTAGTCGACCGGCGCCAGATCGGTGACCCGGTCAGCGATCCAACCCAACTCGACGGCCTGGCCCTCGAGCGTGTGACGAGCCATCGTCAGGAACTCGGTGGCGATCAGGCCCGCCACTCGGGGACCCACGACCTCGACGTTGCGTTGCAGCGGTCCGAACCCCAGGATCGCCAGGGCGTCTCCTGCGTTCAGGGCCAGCGCCGTGCCGTGCTCGGCGTGCAGCGTGGGTCGGCCCCGCCGAAGCTCGCTTTCGTCCTCGATGTCGTCGTGGATCAGGAACGCATTGTGGAGCAACTCGATGGCGACCGCCGATGGCATCGCCTCGTCGGGTCGAGCCCCGAACGCCTCGGCGGTCGCCAGGCACAGCGAAGGTCGAAGCCCCTTGCCGGCTCTCGAGGGATAGTCGGCCACCAAGTCATAGAGCCATTGCTGCGGCGAACCCCGAGGAAGGTCCCGAACCAACGCCGTAGCCAGCATTCGTCGGTAGGCGGCGAGCTGATGTTCGACCGCGCGTTCGTGGATCACCGATGCAGTTCCGTGACCGGACGTGGGTTCATCGACTCGGCTCAGTCACAGACGCGGGCGATCACGTGCCGGGCAAAGTTCGCCGACGACCTCGACAGCATCAAGCCGTGGTACGTACCGGCTGCTGCCGAGGGGTCGTCGATGCGAACGATGTAGGAACACGCCGATTCGGTCTGCTCGTCGACCGCAGTCATGGCCCGGAACGCAATCGCATCGGCGCTGATGCGGGCGCCGTCGTGCCGCACCAACTCCGAGATCCACGGCTCGGCCACAGGCGCGGGAAGCCGTACCTCGGTGGTTCCGACGCCATCGATCACCACCACCGACACCGGAGCAT
Organism: uncultured Acidimicrobiia bacterium; assembly: GCA_937890445.1. Classification (GTDB taxonomy): domain Bacteria; phylum Actinomycetota; class Acidimicrobiia; order Acidimicrobiales; family SZUA-35; genus JAHECQ01. The sequence goes on from CALACD010000293.1 coordinate 1,019, forward strand.
CGGTCGGCCCAGGGTTGTGGAGCGGAGCCCACGGCACCTGCGTCACGAGGTGTTTGAACCCCTCGGCCACTTGGTCGATCGCCCGCTCCACCTCCAGTCGTAGGTCACGCGACCGCCCTGCATCCGGTGGTCTCGGACGGCCGTCGGGGGTCAGGAACCCCGAAACCACTCGCTCGCTCGAGGCAGCGGCCTGGCGCCAGATGTCCGTCATGGCTGCGAGGTTGGGGCCGGGATCGAGGGCACGCATGACGTCGCGCCATCGTTGGTCATCGTCGGAAGGGTCCGTCGTCATCGTGGTCAGGCTAATTGCTCACCCCACCGAACCCTGACGGTCCGTGGCGGATTCCGGTGGGTCGACCACGGGGTGTGAGATCGTCCTCGGCTAGTGTCTGCCCTCTGTGTCACAACGAAACGGACTACTCAACCTGTATGCCAACCTCGGGACGGACCGGGAGACCAGGAACGTCCGACGTGCGGTCTACATCGACCTCCAGCAGCGAGCATCGACCGACAAGGCGGGCCGAACCGCACGGACGATCCGGCAGGATCCGTTACCGGTCGATGGCGCCGAGGCGGCGAACGTCCTGTTGGCGAGCACCACGGAGTTGGCGACCTCGGCCGACGACGAGGTGTTGGACGTCGAGATCGCAGAAGCGCTCCTGGCCGTCGCCGACCGGTTCGTCTTCGACAGTGCCGACGCCTTCGCCACCGACCCTGCGCTGGGGCCCCTGGCCGGCCGACTCGTGAGCGATCGGAACCAGATCGACGACGTGCTTCGGCTGATACACGCGGTCGCCGCCGACGAGGCCTACCAACAGCTCCGTCCCCGGACGGTCTCGCCCTCCTCGGCCGCAGAGAACCTGACGACGACAGCGGGGGCTCGCACGTCGGTCGATCTCCTTCGGGCCCGGAACGCCGATTTGGCACAGCCACTGCAGCTTACGTTCGAGAACCAACCGGGAAGCCGATGTCGCAGCCGTCTGGTTCCCGTGGATCTCGACGGGCGAGGCGAGTACGCCGTCTCGTTGCGGACCGACGTCTGGTTCGATCGTGCTCGTGTGCCGGCCACCTTCGTGGACGAGCTCTTCGATCCCACGACCTGGCCCGAGCGTCACAGCTTCTGGTGCTCGATGACACCCGCGCCAGCCTGCCAGGCGGGATCCGAAGCGCAGCGGCTCATGGCCGAGATGGCATCGGTCGAATCCATCGGCGTGGCCGCCGGCGTCCAGTACGGACAGGTCCTGACCACGCAGCGAGTGTTCGATGAGCAGGTGGGCGATTGCCCGGCCGGGAGCTACCCCAACACGATCCTGCTGTTCACCGACAGTCGAGTGCTCGCCAACGGTTCCCCCACACCGCCTGGGCAGCTACCCGAGGGCACGTACTGCCTCGAGTACCGGCTCGTCCCCGGCTGGTCGGAGCTGCTCGAATTGGACGATGGAACCATTCAGGTTCACGTGGCCGGCGAGGACGTGCAGATCACCATCACCAAGATCTTGTTCTTCACCGAAACGGACCACACCAGTCAGGTCGAGGCCATGGCCGAGTACGCCTGCGTCTCCGGTTGGGCCGAACAGACTCGCCAGTTTCTGCTCGGTTCTCACTCGACTTGATGCGCCGTCTCCTCACCGGAGTTCTGACCAGCGTATGGTTGGCGGCATGAGCCTGGAGTCAGAGGTCGGCAGAATCAACAGCGAGCTGGGCACGGCGGCCAAGAGGTCTGCCGCGGCCTATCAGGCGATCGCCTCCGCGGTGCGAGTGGCAGCCGACCCTGGCGCCACCACCGAGCAACGAGAACAGCTCGCATCCTCCGTCCTGGCCGAATCGGGTCAGATCTGGCTCCAGTCGGTACGCATGGGCGCGCTCCTGGCCCAGACACCGGCGATCGTCATCGCCCAGCTCGCCCTGCTCACCAACGCCGCCGACCCGGAGACGCCGCCCGGTAATCCGCAGTAGTCGGACGATCATCTTCTCGCCGCCGCCCATGCCCTCGACACCCCCCGCCTCGACACCCCCCGCCTCGACACCACTGTCGGAGACGACGCCCTTGACCGAGGCCATCGAAGCTTCGGTCGATCGTTTGGTCGAATCCGTCCGGGTCCTGGGAGCTGCCGCCACGAAGACCGTTTCGGATCTCACACGACGCGAGACACCGGGGGTCCCCGGGAGCGCGCCCGACCCCTCGGTGGCAACGACGGTACTGAACCTCGCATCCTGGTGGACGGCTGCCGTGCATCAGAGCGCCCTCGGCTGGGAGCGTTGGGCCGGCAACCTGACGCTGGCCAGCCGCGATCACATCGAACCACCGGTCTGGACCTCGGTCATACCCGTTGCCTTCGATCACGAACCCCCACCCGAGGGCTGGACCTTCCGGATCCATCAGTTGGTCGCCAGCACGGGTCGATCCATCAGCGATCGCGAGGTCGCCTTCGCCACCGTCGCCGGTACCGAGATCACGACCGCCGCTCCGGTGTTGCCCGGCTGGGATCGACAACTCCACCTACGGGTCGTGACCTGGGGCTGGGTACCGACGGGCCCCGTCGCCGGCCAGATCGCAGCCGTGCACGCAACGACCGGCCTGATCGCAGGGCCGGTCGCCGACATCTACGTCGTGCTCGGATGACGGGACCGGTCACCCAGGAATCCTGGCGCCTCCTGACCATCGTCTTCGTCGACATCGTCGGCTCGACGCATCTGTCGGTCGTGCTCGATGGCGAGGACTATGCCGACCTGATCGACCGCTACCGCAGTGCCGCCGTTCCCCTCATCGAGCGACACGGCGGCTTCCTCGGCCGTGACGAGGGGGATGGCCGTTTCGTCTGGTTCGGCTGGCCCCAGGCTCGCGAGGACGATGCAGCCCGGGCGCTGCGAATGGCGCTCGATCTCCGCCACCGCATGAACTCGCTGGCCGTCGAACTCCGAGCCGACCTCGACATCGGCTTCGACGTTCGTATCGGTATCCACACCGGCGAGGTCATCGTTCGCAGAACGCAGGAGTACCTGCGTCCGATCCTCCTGGGGGCAGCCCCGAATGTGGCGGCCAAGGTCCAGGCGGCCGCGACTCCGGGCGATGTCCTGGTGAGCGAAGCAACAGCCGCTCTGGTCGGCTCCGGGTTTGCTCTGGATCAAACGACGGCTCTGACGATCGATGGCCTCGACGGTGAGCTGCGGTTGTATCGACTCGAGGGCGAGCAGGTCGAGGCAACCGGAGACACACGCTTCTTCGGTCGCAGGGCAGAACGACGCCGACTGGCCTCGGCATGGCAACAGGTGTCAGCCGGTCGTGGGCGTGCCGTCCTGATCGAGGGAGAGGCCGGCATCGGTAAGACCGCATTGGTCGACAGCTTTCTCGGCTCCTTCGCACCCTCGGCCCAGCGACTGGTGGTGCGTGGGGTCGCCTATCGGCAGGAAGAACCGTTCGGCGCGCTGCTGACCGTTGACGATCAATCGCCGCTACATGCGGTGTGGAGCGATCTGGCGACCCTCGGCCGGCTCGAGGAGCGAGAGGAAGCGCTGTCGAGAACCGAACGTCAGGTGGCGATGATGGCCGGTGCTTCCCCTGTCGTCCTGGTCGCCGATGACTGCCAGTGGATCGATGCGTCGACGTTGCAGCTGATCGACCGCCTGATCCGGCGGAACGTCGCCGGGCTGTTCATCGTGGGGACCAGCCGCATCCATCGACACGATCCGCAGATGGTGGCGTGGCCAGAGCGTGTCCTCCTCGGACCTCTGCCGGATGGCGACCTCCAACGGATCGTGACCGAGGATCACCCCGAGATGGACGATGGCGACGCCGCCGACGTGGTTCGCCGAGCGGGAGGCAATCCCTTCTTCGCCGAGTCCCTTGCGTCGTCCTGGGTGGTGGGCTCCGCGGCCGGTGCCCGGCGGGCCCTGCTTCCTCACTCCGAGGTCCCCATCGTTGTACAGCAAGCCCTTCGGTCACTGCTCGACACATCGCCGTCGGCGTCGGAGTTGGCCACCACGGCGGCCGTCATCGGGAACGAATTCGACGTCGAAGTACTGAGGGCGGCGCACCTTGGCCCCACGGTCTCGTCGGCCACCGTCGACGACGATCTGACGTGGCTCGAGACGCAGCAGATCGTGACGCGTGCTCCCGGCAGGGGACGATTTCGGTTCCGCCATGACCTGGTCCGTCAACTGGCCTACGACGTCGCCGTGCGTTCCGACCTGCAGCGGCGGCACTCGGCGGTCGTGGATGTCCTGCGGAGCGGAACGGTTCATGACCGTCGTCCTGCATCGGCCTCGGTGCTCGGACTTCATTTCGAACGCGCCGGCCGGTGGCTGGAGGCGATCGAGGCCCAGTTCGAAGCTGCACAACAGGCCCGCTCGACCGGCGCGTTCGTCGAGGCCATGGCATTGGCCCACAACGTGGTCGAACTGATCGAGCGCCAGTTGGACGACGGCGACGCAGGCCGCACCACGTCCCTGGCCCAGGCGCTGGAACTCCGGTCCGTGCTGTCGGGGGCGATCGGTCGGGCCGGATACGGGTCCGGGGCCGAGGATCGACAGCGCCTCCACGGATTGCTGGCCGAGCAACCGGATCCGTCGGCGACCGATCGCCAGGCCAAGATCGATGCGTTGGTGCAGGACTGGGGCGCCGCCATGCTGCTGGCCGATCTCCGTCGGAGCGGCCCGCTCCTGTGGCAGATCCGGCGCCTGAGCCGGGGCGACCGCACCGGCCTGGTGATGAACGATGTGGGCCGGGGCACGCACATGATGTACCGCGGAAACTTCGCGTACGCCGAGCGTTTGCTGCGCCGTGCCTGTCATGCATTGGGTGACATCGGCTTGGAACCCGAGTTCCGCCTGTCCTGGTCGACCGCGGATGACCCCGTGTCGGTCGCCTTCTCTCGGCTCCCGGTGCTGCTCTGGTACCGAGGACTTCGGGCCGAAGCAGAGGAGACGATGACCCGGGCCGAGATCGAGGGCGCGACGGTGGCAGGTCCCGGCGCTGCCATGAGCGCAGCCCACGTCAAGGTGAATGCCGCCATGTTGCGCGAACACATGGGCGACGGGCTCCGCACCATGCAACTCGGAAGTGAGATCGTGGCCATTGGCGAGGGCCCCGGTCTCGAGTTCTGGAAAGAGGTCGGCCGTCTCCAACAGCTACGGGGGAGTCTGCTGCTGGAGCCGACGCCCGAGGCACTCCACATGGCAACCGCGGCCGCTGTCGCCTTCGAGGATCGGGCATTGCTCCATGCTCCGGTGGCTCACCTGGCCGTGGCCCGAGGACATCTCTCCAACAACGATCCCGAGGCCTCGTTGGCCGCTGCGGAACGGGCAGCCGACATCGCGCAGCGGACGGGAGCCAGATGGATGTGGGCCGAGACCCTGCGACTGCGCGGTAGAGCACTGGCTCTCGCTCACGAACGAGCACCCGACGAAGACCCGGCCCGGCCCGCCCAGGCGTGCACGTCGTTGATCGAGGCCGTCCTCACGGCCCGTCGACAGGGAGCCCGCGTCCTGGAACTCCGGGCCTTGGCCGACCTCATCGACATCGATCGGCATGCTCGGTGCGATCGGCAACCTGTGCTCGAGGCAGCCGAGGTGGCGCTCGGTGCCTTCCCCGACCCCGACTATGCCGAGTTCAGCCGGCTGTCGGACCTGCTCGCCCGATGACGGGGCGCCGGGTCGCGATTCTGGGCGGGGGCATGGCCGGACTCACGACCGCGTGGCGATTGACCGATCCCGAGATCATCGACGAGATCGAACAGGTCACGGTGTATCAACGAGGATTCCGTCTCGGCGGTAAGGCAGCAAGCTCCCGGGGGGTTCATGGCCGCATCGAGGAACACGGACTCCACGTCTGGCTGGGCTACTACGACAACGCCTTCCGCTTGATGCGAGAGTGCTACGAAGAGCTGGATCGGGAGCATCGTCGACCTGGTGCACCGATCAGAACATGGAGAGAAGCCTTCGAGCCGGCTCCGTTGGTGGGGTTGGAGGATCTCCATGATGGAGGCTGGTCCACCTGGACCGCCCAGTTCTCCCCCAACGGTCATCTTCCTGGCGAACCCCTGGACGCGGTGCCGTCGGTGACGGCGGTGGAACTGGTCCACCGTTCGGTCGTCCTCGTGGTCGACTTCTACCGTTCCCTGGACTGGGGCGACGACCGTTCGGGCCTGCAACGGGCCGTCCGGATGGTGGCAGCAAGCAGCCTCGGTGCCGCACTCGAGGTGGCGACGGTGATCGAAGGCGAGCTGCGGCGCGTCCTGACGTCCTCGTCGTTGCCATCGTTCTTCTCCCCCATCGGCGGCGCCCTCGATCCCGTGCGCCATCCGGTGCTGGAGCTCGTCGAGCGCATCCGTTTGACCCTCATGCCCCGGGTCGCCCAGGACGACCCGACACGACGATTGTGGCATCTGCTGGATCTCGTCACGGCCCAGGTCCGGGGCATGATCCGAGACGATCTGGTTCGCCAGGGCTTCGGGTCGATCGATCATCTCGAGTATCGGGACTGGATCCGATCCCACGGTGCGGCTCCCGAGACGCTGGACGGAGCGTTGGTTCGTGGTCTCTACAACTTGGCCTTCAGCCACCGAGGTGGAGATCCCCGTCGCACTGCGTTCCCGGCCGGACTCGGCCTGTTCCTGTCGACCAAGACGTTCTTCGACTACAAGGGTTCGATCTTCTGGAAGATGCAGGCCGGCATGGGCGACGTCGTGATCGCGCCGCTGTACGAAGCCCTCCTGGCTCGAGGCGTGCAGTTCGAATTCTTCCATCGCGTCGACGGACTCCATCTCGACGACGCGGACCAGGCCATCTCGGCGGTGACCATGGGGCGCCAAGTCGCCCTGAAGGACCAGGCTCGGGGGTATCGGCCCTTGATCGACTTCGACGGTCTGCCGTGCTTCCCCGACCGAATCGACCTGGATCAGGTCGATGCCGGCGACGAGGTCCTCGACCACGATCTGGAGTCGTTCTGGTGCGACTGGCCCGACGCGGGTTCGGTCCGCATCGAGCACGGTCGAGACTTCGACGATCTCGTGCTCGCCATCCCCGTCGGCATGATCCCCCACATCGCTGGCGAGATGTTGACGTCGTCGCAGCGATGGAGATCGATGACCCAGCGGATCGAGACCGTCGGGACGCAGGCATTCCAGCTGTGGCTGCGCGAGGACGAGTCTGCGCTGGGATGGCACGAGCACGGGGCCACCGTGACCAGTTTCGTGGATAGCTACGACACCTATTCGTCGATGTCCCACCTCCTGCCCGTCGAGTCATGGCCCGAGGAGGATCGGGCTCGTTCGATCGCCTATTTCTGCTCGTCGATGGCCCTCGAGGGACCCGATGACCGCAATGACCCGGGCCAGGTGTCGCGGGCCCGGCAGCGGGCCCGACAGGAAGCCATCGAGTACCTGGAACGCGATGTCGGGCACTATTGGCCCGGGGCCCTGGACGCCGATGGTCGTTTCCGTTGGGATCTGCTGGCCGGCAGTTCCGCCGCAGCCGAGGGCGAGGCCGCCATCGACTCCCAGTTCATCACCGCCAACATCGATCCGTCGGACCGATACGTTCAGGCCCTGCCTGGATCGGACTCGGCCCGTCTCCGTCCCGACGACTCCGGATTCGAGCACCTTCACCTGGCCGGTGACTGGACGGACTGCGGTCTCAATGCCGGCTGCATCGAGGCTGCGGTGCTGTCGGGCATCCAGGCCGCCAACTCGGTCCTGGGTCTGCACCGATCGGACCGCATCACCGGGGGCTACCTCCTGTGACGTAGCGGCAGACCACAGGTGTCAGAAGCTTCCCGATGGAACCCGCGACGGCGGCTTCCAATCGCTAACCTCGGCTCGACGTCAAGACGCCCAGGAGCACCCACGTGACCGAGAACGCCAAGATCATCTACACCCTCACCGACGAGGCACCCGCTCTCGCCACCTACTCGTTGTTGCCCATCATCCAGGTCTTCGCCAAGGCCAGCGGTGTCGAGGTCGAGACCTCGGACATCTCGCTGGCGGCCCGGGTCATCGCCAATTTCGGCGAGTATCTGCGTCCCGAGCAACAGTTGCCCGATTCCCTGTCCGAGCTCGGCGAGCTGACGCAGGATCCGATGGCCAACATCATCAAGTTGCCCAACATCAGCGCCTCCATTCCGCAGCTGAAAGAGACCATCGTCGAGCTCCAGGCCAAGGGTTACGCAGTCCCCGACTATCCGGACACTCCGTCGACCCCCGCCGCCGAGGAGATCCGAGCCCGCTACGGCAAGGTGCTCGGCAGCGCCGTCAACCCCGTCCTGCGGGAGGGCAACTCCGACCGGCGTGCACCCCGCGCGGTCAAGGAGTTCGCCCGCAAGAATCCGCACTCCATGGGGGCCTGGTCCTCGTCGTCGAAGACCAACGTGGCCACCATGACCGAGGGCGACTTCTTCCACAACGAACAGGCGGCGACCATTCGGACCGCGGGAAGCGTGACGATCGAGCACGTCGCGGCCGACGGCACCGTCACCGCGCTGCGGACCCCGGTTGCCGTCCAGGTCGACGAGATCATCGATGCCACGGTGATGAACAAGCAGGCCCTGGTCGCGTTCCTGGATGACCAGGTCGCTCGGGCCAAGGGCGAGGGTGTTCTCTTCTCACTGCACCTCAAGGCCACCATGATGAAGGTGTCCGATCCCATCATCTTCGGTCACGGCGTCCGGGCCTTCTTCGCCGAGGTCTTTGCCAAGCATGGCGATGCGCTGGCTGCGGCCGGAGCCAACCCGAACAACGGCCTGGGCAACGTGTTGAGCGCAGTGGCCGCGCTTCCCGATGCCCAACGACGCGCCGTGGAGGCAGACATTGCTGCTGCCTATGCAAACGGTCCGGCGCTGGCGATGGTCGATTCGGACAAGGGCATCACCAACCTCCACGTGCCCAGCGACGTCATCATCGACGCGTCGATGCCGGCCATGATCCGGACCTCGGGGCAGATGTGGAATGCCGCTGGTGAGCAGCAGGACACACTGGCCGTGATCCCCGACTCGAGCTATGCCGGGATCTACCAGGCCACCATCGATTTCTGCCGGGAGAACGGGGCCTTCGATCCGACGACGATGGGAACAGTTCCGAACGTCGGCCTGATGGCGCAGAAGGCAGAGGAGTACGGCTCGCACGACAAGACCTTCGAGATCGAGCAGGCCGGAACCGTTCGAGTGGTCGATGACGCAGGCACGACGCTCATGGAACACGCCGTCGAAGTCGGCGACATCTGGCGGATGTGCCAGGTGAAGAACGCCCCGGTCGAGGACTGGATTCGGCTCGCCATCGGCCGGGCCCGAGCATCACGAACTCCCGTGGTGTTCTGGCTCGATCGGGACCGAGCCCACGACGCCGAGTTGATCTCCAAGATCGACGGATACCTTCCTTCGCTCGACACCGACGGTCTGACCATCGAGATCCTCGCGCCGACCGAGGCCACGAAGTTCACGCTGGCGCGGGTCAAGAACGGCGAGGACACCATCTCGGCCACCGGCAACGTGTTGCGGGACTACCTGACCGATCTGTTCCCCATCCTCGAGTTGGGTACCAGTGCAAAGATGCTCTCCATCGTCCCGTTGATGGCGGGTGGCGGCCTGTTCGAGACCGGCGCCGGTGGTTCTGCCCCCAAGCACGTCCAGCAGTTCGAGAAGGAGAACCACCTTCGTTGGGATTCACTCGGGGAGTTCCTGGCCCTGGCTGTGTCGCTGGAGCACCTGGCCCAGGTCACGGGGAACCCGCGAGCTCAGGTCCTGGCCGACGCTCTCGACGCCGCGACCGGCAAGTTCCTCGACGTGGGACGGTCGCCCTCGCGTCGAGTGAACGAGATCGACAATCGCGGCAGTCACTACTACCTGGCCCAGTACTGGGCCGAGGCCTTGGTGGCCCAGACCGCGGACCCCGAGCTCGCAGCCGAGTTCGTGCCCTTGGCCGATGCCCTGGTCGCCAACGAGGACGTGATCGTGGCCGAGCTGAACGGTGCCCAGGGTGTCCCCATGGACATCGGTGGCTACTACTTCCCGGATCCCGAGCTGGCCTCGGCTGCAATGCGGCCCAGTGCCGTCCTGAACGGCGTCCTCGCCGACTTCGGCTGATCCATGGAGCAGCATCCCACCGATTTCGTCACGCTGATGCAGCTGGACCAGCACGGTCCGGATACGTGGATTGGCCTCAGCGGGGCGTATCGGTGGGGTCGGATCTTCGGCGGACAGGTCGTGGCCCAAGCGCTGTGGGCTGCGCTCAAGACGGTCGACGCCGAGTTCCATCCTCATTCGTTGCACGCCTACTTCATCCGAGGCGGCACCCTGGACGAGCCCGTCCGCTACGAGGTCGACCGCTTGCGAAACGGGCGAACCTTCTGCACCCGTGCCGTCGTGGCTCGGCAATCAGGTGGTGCGATCCTGCATCTCTCGTGCTCGTTCCAACGGGCCGAGGTCGATGCCGAAGTCCAGACCGCCCGCATGCCGCTCGCTCCCAGCGCGGACGAGCTCAGTCCTCGGGACGACGACTGGCCATGGATCATGGAACGGCGGCCCCTCACCAGCTACCCGGGCGCCGGTCAGGCGCTTGGGTGGGTCAAGATCATCGACGAGCTCCCCGACGATCCGAGACTGCACGCCTGTGCGTTGGCCTTCACATCGGACACGATCCAGTTCAACGCAGCCCGAAGCCTGCACCCCGTCCAGGTCACGCCGGACAAATACCAGGAGAGCTTCATGGGAGCAAGCCTCGATCACGCCATGTGGTTTCACCGACCCACCCGAGGAGACGCATGGCATCTCTATGACTGGGACTGTCATGGCCTCATGGGAGCTCGCGGGATGACGGTTGGCAACCTCTTCGCCGCCGACGGGACCCACGTGGCCACCATTGCTCAGGAAGTCCTGCTCCGGGAACGTCGCTGACCTCGTCCTCGTGGCCATGGCACGTGGCCGGGCCGACGAGAACGTGCCGAGTCGGGTGCCCCGAACGCTCGTTCAGTCAGCTCGACGGGCCGAGACGAACACGGGGATCTCGCGCTCGGCAGCCGCAGCCTTCTCGGCGTACTCGGCATAGGGCGGGAACGCATCGATACCCCGTTGATACCAGGTGGCACGCTCGTCGCCCTCGACGATGCGAACGGTGGTCTCGTAGGGCTCCGGGCCATCCTGGAGCAGGATCTTGGGGTCCGCATTCAGATTGTGGACCCATCCCGGGTGTTCGGGTGCACCACCCTTGGAACCGATGATCGCGTACTCGCCGTCGTGTTCGACCCGCATCAGCGGGACTTTGCGGACCTTGCCGCTCTTGTGTCCGACAGTGGTGATGATGATGATCGGGAGGCCGGTGTCTCGCAGCGTGTTCCCCTCGGCACCGTTGGTGGATTCGTACAGCTCCACCTGCTCTCGCACCCAACCCCAGGTACTCGGTTCATAGTCTCCATCGAAGCTCATGGCGGCAATCTAGCGGTCGCGGGTGGGAGGCGCCCATTGCGCCCGCTGCAGTAGTGTCCAGCCATGAAGAGCTCCACTGTTCCCGTCGAGCCCCGCCCCCCTCGACCCGCCGAGACGCTGACCGACGAACAACTCGCCGCCTACCGCGAGACCGGCTATCTCCAGCTGGACAGCTTCGTCAGCATCGAATGGCTGGACGAGCTGCGAGCTGCGTCGGCCGAGTTCGTCGAGCGCAGCCGGACCCTCACTGCATCGGATCGGGTGCTCGACGTCGAACCCGATCACACCGCAGAGGCGCCACGGCTGCGTCGCCTCGTGTCGCCCCTCGATCATCACGAGACCTTCTTTCGCTTCACCATCGAGGGCCCGCCTGCGCAACTGGCGATGCAATTGCTGGGCGGACCGGTTCGCTTCCACCATTCGAAGCTCAACTACAAGTGGTCCGACGGGGGCGAGGAGGTCAAGTGGCATCAAGACATCCAGTTCTGGCCCCACACGGACTTCACCCCTCTGACGATCGGGGTGTACCTCTCTGACGTCGACGACGAGATGGGTCCGATGGGTGTGCTGCCTGGCAGCCACGTCGGCCCGCTCCACGACCTGTACGACGTCGACGGCAACTGGGCCGGGGCCATGAACGAACAGGATGTCGCCGACATCGACTTCGATCAGATGGTGTGGCTCGAGGGACCGGCGGGTTCGGTGACGGTCCACAACTGCTGCATGGTGCACGGCTCGCTGCCCAACCGATCGCCACGGGCTCGTCCGCTGTTGCTTCAGACCTATTCGGCCATCGACTCGTATCCCGTCGCCGGCATCGGGGCCAACGGTGTCACCGGTCGCCACGGGGGTCGCATCGTGGGTGGAGCGGCTTCCCAGATGCTGGAGATCGCCGGACGCACCATGCACGGGGCACCGGACTGGTCCCGCAAGGGCGGGCCTCCCACCATCTTCGGCTCACAGCAGAAGGATGGCGAGCACAAGGATGGCGAGCAGAAGGATGGATGACGCCTGATCACCAGGTCGTGACCGAGGCACTCCAGGCCAGTGCGGTGGCTTCGGGCGGCTCGTCGACAGGACTGTGAGGCAGGTGCAGCGAGCACCGCCAGCCGAGGCTGGCGACCCAGGTCAGTCGCAGCGCTGCATGGGGCTTGCGCCTCCAGGAAGCAACGATCCGGTTGGCCAGGGCCGGGTCGTAGATGTTCATCTCCAACTGGCGGCCATCGGAGAGTCGGAAGGCACAGATGTTGCGCAGGCCCCGGCTGTACTGCCAGACCCGGACAACGGGCAGAGGCATGAACTG